>JAYVGZ010000452.1:0-3174 GCA_043771805.1 Pseudomonadota bacterium | reverse complement strand
GAACCGATAAGCCCTGTCCCCGCGATCCACACATTTAAGGTTTTTGAACTGCTGATAAAGAACTCATCGTGGAGAGCGTTAAGAGCTTTCGCTTCGTCGTTCTTCGGAACTACAGCTGAGATATTCAGCTCTGACGAGCCCTGAGCAATCGCTGCCACATTAATGCCGTTGGCCCCTAAAGCGGTAAAGATCCTTCCAGAGATGCCTGGTGTTTGCCGCATCCGTTCACCTACGACTGAAACGATGGCGAGATTTCCCTCGACAACGAGCGGGGCGATGAGGCCAGCAGCCATCTCAAGACCAAACTCGTCCTGGACGCACGCCTGCGCGGATGCAGTTGAGCGCGGGTCGATCGCGCAACAGATAGTGTGCTCCGAGGATGCCTGTGTAATGAGGATAACGCTAATTCTGTTCGCTGCGAGTGCCTTGAAGAATCGCATCGCGACTCCCGCAACGCCCACCATTCCGCTCCCTTGAATTCGAAGAAGTGCTACATCCGAGATCGATGAAATGCCCGTGATATCGAACTCGTGTTCGACGGCCTCGCTGACAATTCGCGTGCCGGGTGCAGAGGGATTGAATGTATTCTTGATGATAAGCGGAATTCCAGCATCAACCGCTGGCTGCATGGTGGGCGGGTAGATAACCTTTGCGCCGAAGTGACACAGCTCCATCGCCTCCTCTACTGTCACGCTCGGGATAGGAAATGCTTTGGGAACTTTTCGGGGATCGCACGTTAGCATTCCGTCAACGTCCGTCCAGATCTCGACCTCATCAACTGCTAGCGCGGCACCGAGGATAGACGCGGTGTAGTCAGAGCCGCCTCGCCCTAACGTAGAGGTTGCACCAGAGTGAGTTGACGCGATAAAGCCCGTTGCGATCTGAAGTAAAGGGTGTGTTTGAAAATAGTTTGAAATGCTTTGGTATGTTTCCTCTTTCTTCAACAACGCGCTACCGAAAGATTCATTAGTGCGAATAAGCGGACGTGTGTCTAAAAGTTCACAGCTGATCCCACGAGCCAGGCAGCTTTCAGAAACCACCAAGGCCGAAAGTCTTTCACCGAAACTCATCACAAGATCCATCGTGCGGGGGGTGCACTCACCGATAAGTAAGACTCCCTGAAGCACGTCTGAGAGTTCATTTACGAGAACCTTTGTGGAAGCCAGCGTTGAGCTGCGATTCACCGCAGGAATCAGCGCGGTTACTCCTTCGAGATGGCGAGTTTCAAGAGACTCGAGACGGGCACGATACGAATCATCGCCTGATGCTGCGCAAGTCGCGAGCGAGATGAGAGTGTCCGTTACACCTTGGAATGCAGAAACAACTACCGCCTTTACGCACCCGTCAGGATACCGATCGCGATGAGAAAAGATCTCGATAACTTTACTGATGCTTTCAGGCGTCCCAACAGAGGAGCCTCCGAATTTGAGAATCTTGGTGGCCATGAAGAGAATGGTTCCTTAAGAGGCGAGCGCACGCTCAAAACATCGGTAAAGGTAAAGATGCCAAAGATTGGTACTTCGGATACCATAATTTACGGATATCTGACTAGAAGTGTTATGTTTTTAGGAGGTAATGAGGAGCGGGATCGAAATCGATGGGAAATGGTATATCGGGGTGAAAGGATTCGAACCTTCGACCTCACGGTCCCGAACCGTGCGCTCTACCGGGCTGAGCCACACCCCGACGTGTCTACCAAAGACTTAAAAAGATACGTGGAAGGAAATGAAGTTGCAAGGCGCAAAGGGTGTTGGGTTGGGGTGAGGTGATAGGGAAGCCGCCCTTGTAAAAGGGCTTAAACAGTCTTCGAGCGCAGATCGACGCCTTCAAGCACGGTCGTATCTTTGCGCCCAGCATGCTCGAGTATTTCATCAATACACGTCTCAATCCCGCGTTTAACGCTCCACTCGGGATAGTCAGTTTCAAATGCACGGTTGTCTGACACCCACCAGATGTGATCCCCAGTCCTGGCGCCGTCGCACACTTGAACTTCAAGTGTCCGTCCCGTCTTTTTCTCGGTCAGAGCGATCGCCTCAAGCACTGAGCAGTTAGAAGTGACGCCGCCCCCCAAGTTGTAAACCTTCCCCACACCTGGCTTCTGAAACACCTGCCAGAACGCTTCAGCGACATCCCGTGAGTGTAGGTTGTCCCTTACCTGTTTTCCCTTGTAACCGAAGATCGAGTAGGGCCGCCCGAACAGGGTGCACCGTACGAGAAACGCCAAAAATCCGTGTAGCTCAGCGGCAGCATGCCCCGGTCCAGTTAAGCAGCCGAAGCGGAAGGTAGTAGTTTTTAGCCCGAAATACCTCCCGTACTCCTGCGTTGCTATGTCGGCTGCGACCTTTGAAACTCCGAACAGTGAGTGCAGGCACTGGTCGATCGACATCGTTGTATCTATTCCAACTCCCGCGTAGTGATGCGACTGATCAACCTCCCAGCGGGTGGGAAGTTCCACGAGCGGAAGCCGGTTCGGAGAATCGCCGTACACCTTATTCGTCGAGCAGTGAATGAAGACGGAAGAGGGGGCGTACAGTCTTGTCATTTCAAGAAGATTGACTGTGCCCTGGGCGTTAACCGAAAAATCCGTCAACGGATCCCGCGAGGCCCAATCGTGAGAGGGTTGAGCGGCGGTATGAATTATCCCTGCAAGTGAGGGGCCTATCTCTCTGAAAAGGGATTCAAGGAACGGCACGTTTCGGATGTCCTCGTTGTAGTGACGGTAGCGGGCGAGGGTGGATTGCAGCTCGATTCTACGGGGTAGGGTGCTAGCCCCGGCACCGAAAAAAGTCGCGCGGGAGTCGTTGTCGATCCCTACGATATCGAAACCTTTTTCGTGGAAGAATTGGGCTGATTCGGAGCCTATGAGGCCGCTTGAGCCGGTGATGAGGATGGTGGTCATAGGGGGCTCGGGGTTGAGGCTTGATCGAAGGTGGGATGTTCAGAGTGAGGAAGAGGGTTCGGACAAAATTCGGTTAGATTCTGAGTTCCTAGAGTATCCCCAAATGACATCCCGAACTAGGGGCATCACGCGCCTTTGACTTTTATGAGGCTTCTGGAGCCGAAATCGGGGGAATGTTTGGCAGGATAACCGCGCTCTAATATCTGGCTAAGAATGCAGAAAACTTTGGGCGTTTGTTTCGATTTGCGGGCAATTCGTTTTCTGGAGCGGCGCGG
>JAYVGZ010000451.1:0-13097 GCA_043771805.1 Pseudomonadota bacterium | reverse complement strand
AAATCTGGGCGCCTAAATGTCTATCTTATTAATTCACAAGTCCTAAGGCGGTGACGGCGGAAGGAGGACGCGCCGCCCAAAAGCTACGGGTGAACAACCTTACTTACGGCGCCGCTCCTAATATGAAAGACATCACCTTCGCGCGCGAGAGAAACATCGGTAGCTCCCGGTGTATGAGCTCCAATCAAACCTGCGGCCATCTGCTCCAGCGTCTCATCTGTGTGCCCCGGATCGTGATGAAAGAGGAGCAAGTTCTGCGCGCGCACACGATTAGCAAAAAGCACCGCGTCTCTCATCCCGCTATGCCCCCAACCAACGTACCTCTGATACTGTTCTGGCGTATACTGCGCATCGTGAAGCAGTAACGTTGCGTCGTGCGCGCATTCAAAACCGGATATCCACGAGGTGTCCCGATGGTCAAAAGCACCGGCAAGAGCTGGCTCATGATCAGGAATATACGCTAGGGTTCCATCCGGTGAAGTAACTCGGTAGCCCACGGTGGGCCCAGGATGGCAGAGAAGCGAAGGAGTAACCGTGAGCTCCCCTACTCTGAGGATCTCATCGGGTACGGTGTGAAGATGAATTGCGCACGGCAGCTCTCGTAGGTGGACTGGGAAAAGGGGCGGAGAGAGATACCTATTTAACCTAGCGTCTAAACTCAAAGTCGCACTATCCGGCCCCCACAGGTGTACCTCGATATTCGGATCGTAAAGGGGTGCGAAGAATCCAAGCCCTTGAAGATGATCCATATGCAGGTGGGTAAGGAGCACATCGATTCTTTTAAGTGACTTCGGGATGGAGGCACCAAGACGACGGATCCCCGTGCCTGCATCAAGCACTACAATAGAACCGTCTTCTCCCTCGATCTGAACACAAGAAGTATTCCCCCCGTACCGAACTGTCTCAGGCCCAGGAGTAGCAATTGAGCCCCGCGTACCCCATACCGTTACCCTCACGGAAGAGCTCCAACATCTGCCGCACTGGCTTCGGCTTGAGTTTGTGGTGTTGCGATCTCCCAAAATATCGCAACGCCTCCTAACATCCGACGCGTCATACCGATGAGTGGAAAACCGGTCGCTTCGATTCCGCGTCGAACGCCGCTTGCGCCGACTACCCACAGTTTGCGGTGAACTGCTCTCTCGGTGAGAATCGCTTTGAACACTGGCACCTCATCAGGTGGCAGCGCGCGACCTTCCTCATCCGTCGGTAGAAAAATCTTTGTAAGCTCCTCCTTCGGTACCTCTCCTGTTTCATCAAATCGTCGTCCGAGAATGCCCTCCGCCGCCTCGTTGTAGAATAGAAGAGTACCTAGATGGTCAACGATAAAGATCGGCATAACCAGGTAGGTGGATAGCTGTCGAAGGAGGATAATCTCTATTGGCTTGTGTGGCATAAAACAGTTGCTCGTTAGGGTGCATTTCCCTTGCACACATGCAACCTAGCTTGAAAAGAAGGAGTCGGGAACACCCCTATTTTACCGTTATGACTACCGACCGCAGCCCGGCACCATGTTAAAAGCAAAAAAAATATCCCTTTCCCATCGTAGGCGAGATTTGGTACCGTCCGGCCGAAATGGCTCCATGATTCAGTGAAACGGGGGCTTTAACTGCTGGCGTGAGTCCAGTAATAGGCGAAAGCAATATGAATAAATTAGTTGTAGAGTTTATCGGAACATTCTTCTTAGTGCTTGTCATCGGATGCACGGTGGTAGGTCCGGCTGCGGGCGTGATACCGCCGATAGCAATAGCAGCTTCTCTGATGGCCTTGATTTATGCGGGCGGCCACATTTCAGGGGCCCATTACAACCCTGCAGTGACGCTGGGAGCTTTCGTATCCGGTCGCGGCGCTTCGCCCGCTGAGGCGCTTGGTTACGTAGTCTTTCAAATTGCTGCAGCCGTATGTGCAGCAGTAGTCGTCGGTTTTTTGAAGCCCGGAGTTGTCGTTGAGGCTGCAAATCCCGACGTTGCGCGGGCATTGGTTGCTGAGTTCCTCTTTACGTTTGCTCTTGTCTTCACGGTATTAAACGTTGCAACAGTAAAAACTCATGCCGGCAACTCTTTCTACGGCGTCGCCATTGCTGCGGTAGTGTTGGCGGGTGCGTTCTCGGTGGGAAGTATTTCCGGAGGCGCATTTAATCCAGCCGTCGCAGTTGGAATATCCGTGATGGGTCTCTCTGCATGGAGCAACATCTGGATATTTTTGACAGCGAACCTCCTTGGCGGAGCTGTAGCAGGAGCCGTATTCAAGATGATTTCAAGCGATCGGTAAAACTCAGTCGAAGGACTTTTGTGACCTGCTGCAGAGAGGTCGCAAAAGTCCGCTCGTAAACGCGCCACTTTTGTCGAATTTCCCGTCATACGGTTTCATCCGTACCCTGCACACCTTTTCTGCATTTCACCTCCGACTCCTGATAGCGCCGAGATGTTTGCCGCTCCCACAAAACTCGCTCGATTAAAGTCTCAAGATGAGACTCTATCGCATCTTGAACGTGTTTACCTTCTAAGAACCCGAGAGCCCGAGCAACTGCCTCGGCTGTGCACACCCCTCCCTCGGCCTGGTTTCTTCGCAAAACGTATCGGCTCGCCTCACCGTGGGGGAGCATTACATGGGGAACGCCTCGCAGCGCAGCCACCCGGTGAATTATCTTCTTCGCCTGACTCCAGGTGCCATCGGGTACTACCAGTGTTACTGGGCTAGGTAATGCCGCAACAAATTCATGGGTGAGCACCGTAGCAGCCGTGTCAGGGTAGAGAAGCAGAGAGGTTGTACCGTTTCCCGGTAAAAATGAGAGGTCTAGCGGCACACCTAGTCTGCCCCGGAGGTGGATCTCACTGTTAGGAAGCAGAAGAGAGAGAAGGCGCGCTGTGCTGCTTGTTCTTGCCTCTTCGCATGATTGCATAACTATCGAGACGCGGGTGCGAGTTGGTATCGGTGTGAGGAGCGCACAGAAACAGAGGTCCTTTCGCATTCGACAGGTCATACAGCGGTGGTCGGCAAAATCGCTTGAAGTCATGAGGGAGAGAGTAATCAAACGGAAAAGGCGTGTCGAATGTATGGCGGATTCCTTCACCCGCGCCAGATACCATCAAGTTACGCAAAGGAGCAGAGGGCACAGCTAAATTCCGCGAAGATCCACCCTTGGCTCCCGAATCCTTCCCCTCCTATACTCAGTCCCATTATGGTTCTCTCCTACGATGTGAGTGGCAAGTTTTTCTTCATAGACGGTGCGCCCCTGGTGCTCGATACTGCTGAGCGGGCAGCAATCGAAGCGCTTGAATGGCAGCAGTCAATTCCGTTAGCTGCCGATTACTTCACTCCAGGCGAAACTCCGATCGCAGAGCGACTCCGTAAATACCGGCTCGATGCGATCGAATTTGCCGGGAAGCGCATCCTTGGAATCGGATGTTTCGAGGGTTTTGAGCTGCTGTGGGCAAAGGCACACGGAGCGGCCTATGTGGCAGGCGTTGCCGATGACTTTTTCTGCATACGGAACAGCGCGCCAGCTCGGCGGTATGTCCAGAAACTGTTCCCTTCAAGCATCGATTGGATTGAGGAGACGTTTAGGGATTTAGACCCCTCACGGCTTGAGCAGTTCGATATAGTTCTGGTGTCCGATGGACTGATCCATACACGAGATCCACTCTCTTTTCTTGAGAAGGCGACTCGGTTGTGCCGGTCAGAGCTTATTCTCCTTACCCCTTTCGTTTTAGGGAACCAGGAAATTCCATGGGTGACCCACTTTCCTAGATTCAGCCCCACTGAAGCCGTTCGTGATGTTTGCGGGCCGAATCAAACCTGGCTCTTTCACTCGCTGCACTGTCTCGATTTCAAGGTTGAGAATTTCCGAACATGGGAACACGACTTTGCAAGCATTTACGCCCGAAGGATCGAAAAACGTGTGCATGAGTCCGAGCTGTTGTCGCTCGAAGATCAACCACTTGATAACATCGACAGCCCAAAAACCGCGGTAGTTATGATCAGCTGTGAACGGTATCAACAGGTTTGGCGCCCCTTCTTTACGCTTTTTAGTCGGTACTGGCCAGATTGCCCCTACCCGCTCTACCTCGCCACCAACAAGGGTTCGTATCCTGGGGTCATTACTTTGCAGACCGGAGACGACGGTGGAGCAAAGATGTGGGCCACGAGGCTTAAGTCGGTTTTGTCGTCCCTTCCGTTTGAGCGCATAATTCTACTTCAAGAAGATTTTCTCCTCTCTTGCCCCGCGAACAATCGTCAGATACGTCAATTGGTGCAGCACTCTTTCAGCTACGATGTGGCATCGATTCGCTTGCTCCCCGTTCCTCTGCCACGGAGTTCATGGTACGGGTCCAAAGATATCGGATCCTACGGTCCCTTTGAAGAGTTCAGACTCTCGCTCCAGGCCACTATTTGGAACCGAGAGCTTCTTATGGCGCTTTTAAATGACGGAGAAGACCCCTGGGTTACCGAGTTCGTCGGCACTCGCCGATCGCAGTTTGTTCAGAAGCCCTTTCTCGGTGTGATGAAAACACCTCTTCCGTACTACTGCACTGCTGTTATTGGGGGAGAATGGGAAGACGGGGCGCTCGAGCTGCTACGACGAGAAGGCATCTCTCTTGAGGGCATCACAAAGAAGGTTTGACGGCGACTACCCGAAGCATCAGGGAGAAATGAGGGGCCATGCGCGGAGTATTTTTACAAAATAATCTAGAGGTGAAGCTTGAGGTAACAGGCGATGACTTTTTTCAGGGGGACCGCGTTCCTTGTCAGCTCTCTGCAAAGAACCACGGAGGTGAACCGAAGTCGCTCACGGATCTTAGGCTTGAGCTGGCTGTTGGCGTGCTCAAGAAAGTAAAGTCAAAAGACAAAGATGCTTTTCAGATCGTTTCAACTGCCGAGCTCACACCTGGAGGTGAGTTGCAGCCCGGCGAGAACCGAAAGTACGAGTGGGAATTTCTGCTCGGCGAGAACGCGTCAATCACAGACAAGACCCAGAGCCTCTATTTCCTCTACGGCTATTCGACAGACGTCTCAGCGGTCGGACAGCTTCCACTGACTGTTGTACCTCACCGCTATCTGCAAGAGGTGTTCCGTACGATGGAGATGGTATTCCAGTTCGTTGCGAAGGGAATTACCTACAAAGATGGCTGGGTGGTAGCCAAGTTGAAGCCACCCACGTCGAGGCGCTTCTCGCTGGTTGAAGAGCTTAATCTTGGTTGTAAGCGCGACAACGGGGCATTGCAGCTTCGATTTCTTTTTACCGTTAAGAAATTTGACACGATCGGATCAAAGGTGGACGTAAGAAAAGAGAAGACGGAGGTTGTGCAACGATTGGAGCAGACACAGTATCTGTTTGGGGGCGAGTTTATTAATCAGGAGGCGCTGGAAGCTTCGATTGATGTGGCGCTTAACGAGGTTTCGTCGGGGCTGTAGCACTCACCTAACCGAACCAATCACGGTAATTTTCGAAGTTCTGAGCGAATATCGAATTTATCGAGGTATTTTTTAAATCGCTGAATAATCTTGAGGTGCTCCTCCTCCCCAGGACTAGAACTAAGCAGGGAGTCAATCCGACGCCTAATACTACCAATCGTGTTTGTCATAGCCTTAAATGGCGACGAGTAAGCTGGAACGATAACATCAGGGAAGATCTCTCGCGCTCTCAGAAATTCTTGAAGTTGCGCGATGAGCTTTTGGGCCTGACTGAGCGGAAGGAGTGGCGTAAGTGCTATCTCCCTTTTTATGGTTTCGAATTTCTCTAAAACAGCCGCGATTTTCCCCACCACGTGAAGCTTTATAAGCGCATCGGTCGTGTTATTTTTGCTACGCTCGAGCAATGCTGCCTCTAAGACACCCATCAGTTGCTCCATTTTTTCTCGAATAGGGAGGTAAGGTTGGTCCGCCAGACTTGCAAGGTGCCCCTCGATTGAATGTTGTTTAAGGAATCCATCAACTTGGGCTTTTAACACAGTGGATTCTTTTTCTGGCGATCGCGGACACAATGGCTTATCGGACAGGAATGGGTAAGTACCCTTCTCGACAAGTTTTGAAGCCCCTATGACAACACTCCTAATCTGCTGCATCGCACCCTTCTGGGTTTCGATCCGCTCACTGAGCGCCATCTCATCCCTTTGATTGTAACTTCCCTTAGACCTCATTTCTTTTAGACGTTTCTCAAGCCGTTCCATTCCTGCAACCCAGCGGGTGCATACCGCTAGCGGGTTATCCCGACCGGTCGCATCTTCAAATGGAATCGTCTTCCCAAATTTCTCTCTCGCCAAAACTTTGTGTCGGTTGACGCATGCCATAAAGACATTAGTGGCTCTCGCGGCAAGCGCTGTTGTTTCCCCCCTCAAGGAATTTTTCTGTGTTTCATCGAGACCGGTCTTCCACTGATTTGTGAGCTTGTGCCCCTGCGCTTTTAGCTCTTGTCGAATACGAGCGATTCCGGCTATTTCGTCGAGATGTAGACGCCCCTCATGAAGCGTCTTCCTATGAGCAGAGTAAACAGAAACGTAAAACTGCATTAATAGTTTTCGATACGGGTCTCCGCTTTTTGCCAGAGCAAACTGCGCATCGACCTTTGCGTTTCCCCCTTCATGTTCACGGGAATAAAGAACGCACCCTATTAGGTCTTGGCTGGGAGCCTTCGCACGCAAATATCGGGCACTTACTTCGGCCGATGGTGCTCGAATAATCATTACCCTAAAGTTATTAGTTTCCAAAGTTTCCGCTGCATCGTAAATCATCTTCACTGTCAGCCAGACTTCAGGCGCTGCCTTTGCCGTAAGTCGGCCTATCGGATTCCGCTTAAATTCACTGAGGTTGAGTAGACCGAGGTTACTTGCAAGCTCGTCGCTTAATCGATCAAGTGACCCGAGGCAGGAGATAACGGATAGCGCACGCGGTTCCTCGGCGAAGAGAAATTGGCCGTCCTTGAAGATAAATCGGGGTACGCTGTACTTCTCGGGCGATGAGAATGTTTCCTGAAAACGCTTGTAGGGGCAGTTCGGGATACCGTCTATTCTTTTTGTTCGTTCGCCGTTCCAGAGAGCAGAGCGAAGCGCCAAGGCGCTTCGCAGCCCGTTTACCTGGAGGCCTGCTGCGTATTCATCAGTTATCTCCGAAAACGTGATAAATCGTTCATGCCAGTCCGGTACTTGCTCACGCTGAACTGCCGTGCAGCACGAGAGGAGCTCATTGGCATCATTCCGTTTCGTGCTTGGAGTTGTTAGCTCTTGGGCTGACTCGATGGCGTCATGATTGCTTATCGGTGCCTTCTTAGTAGGCTTCCGTGAACGATCACCTGCGCCTTCCTGATTCTGATCATATTGCGGTGCGGGAGACATGACGGAACTCGCTACGAAAGTTGCTGCTCACTACTTAAACGGAGCGGTAGTGTAGACCCCGCCGCTGTTGAGTCAACCTAAACCTTGCCTATTTGCGCGCAGTCAATCGAATTTGTGCGAAAGAAGTGCTCCCATCAAGCCCTCCCCTGCGCGAGCTCCCGAAGGTTCAGCCGGCGCAACTGCGGAAAAACAAGGGTAGCGATACCTACCGTCCCTAAACACGCCAGGGCCCCGAACACCGCTGTCGGAACTGTCCCGATATAATGAGCCAATACACCCGACTCGAGCTCCCCAAGCTCATTAGATGAGCCGATAAAAATAGAGTTCACAGCCGAAATTCGTCCCCGCATCTCTTCAGGAGATGAGAGCTGAACGGCAGCGGACCGAATGACAACACTAATACTATCGAATGCTCCACTGAGAGCGAGTGCTGCAAGTGAGAGCCAGAACGATTCACTCACAGAGAAAACTAAAATCGAGATACCGAATCCAACAACTGCCGAGATAAGCCACGGTCCAGCCAGGCGACGGATATCGAGCGAGGTCAACGCATATCCCATTACTGCGGCTCCTAGGGCCGGAGCAGCCCGCAAAGCGCCTAGCCCCTGTGGCCCTATCAGCAAAATCTCGGCTGCATAGATCGGCAACAGCGCAGTCACTCCACCGAAGAGAACAGAGATCATATCAAGCGAGAGCGCAGGAAGCAGAACGGGGTGCTTAAAGACAAACACGGCGCCAACGAACATTTCTTTCAAGCGAGAGGTGCCACCCTTTCGGGGCGCGGGGGTGAAGATTTCGCCGCTTGGAGTGAGCGAGACGCCGATCGCCGCCATCAACGCCAAGCACACCGCCACGCCAGCGCCTGTAACGCCAACGAACGCAAACAGCACCCCTCCCAAGGCGGGACCGGAAATACGAGCAAGCTGTAGCCACGCCGCCATCCAAGCCGAGGCTTGAGAAAGGTGCTCGCGTGGAACAATACGGGGAACGATTGCATAAATAGAGGGTTGCGAGAACGATCGGGCTACTCCGGAGAGAAAAGCCGAGAGAAAAAGGGCCCACGCAGATCCAGGGAGCCCGAAAAATGCGGCCTCCGAGAGTTTGAGGCCTGGAACCTGAGAGAGGAGAAGCACGACTGCTGAAACCAAACTTAGCTCAAGCACTCGGCGATAAATTGTCTCCGCAGACCCCCGATCAACTAACGCACCGGCATGGAGAGCAAGTCCGAGGGCGGGAACAGCCTCTGCCAAGCCTATAAAGCCGAGGTAGAGAGGGTTCTTGGTAATCGTATACATCTGCCACCCAAGAACCACCGTCTGAATCTGCGTCGCCACAGTAAACATGGCGCGCGCTACCATAAGGCGCTTAAAGGCGGGAGGCATTGGTGGGCGGTTAATTGACGACAACTCGCTGACTCAAAAGAAAAGTAGTGCACCTAGTAGTACACCGACTTGCAACCGCGCGGTAGAGAGTCGTCTACGCTGCGCTCCTCACTTTGGGCGGGTTTTTCATCGGTGCACCTCCACCAACTCGCTTGTGATTCCGAGCAAAAGACTCAAACTGGGCAAGTTGATCTCGCAAACGGTGTGGAAGCTCCGAGCGAACATCTCGAAGCAGAGCTGCCAACTCAGGCAGGTACTCTGGGGTGCCAGAACGTGAATCCTCGAACACAAGCCTATTGATACGGTCGGCCTCATCCGAGTATCCATGCACTGATAGATCAAAAATCAGCTTCTTAATGGCTGTGGCAAACTGTTCTAGACTCTCGAATAACATATGGGGGTATCCGTACGGGGGTTCGATCGATGCTTTCTTGAAGGCGAAAGAATTCTGAGATCCACGTCAGAGCTCAAGTGCGGTCGCTCAACGCTCACAACTAACAGATCT
This sequence comes from Pseudomonadota bacterium, assembly GCA_043771805.1. GTDB lineage: Bacteria > Bdellovibrionota_C > UBA2361 > UBA2361 > OMII01 > JAYVGZ01. Next base: position 3,882 of record JAYVGZ010000451.1, on the reverse strand, counting down.
CTAATACCACGGAATTGACTAAACACCACTGGAGGCTCACTATCTCTTCAGTGACCGTCTGCGCCGTCTAATCTCGGCGCGGTGGTTGCTACGCCGGATTTCGTGCTCACCTTTTGGTCTGGCGATTTGAATCGCACAGCTCTTCCGTGAACCACCTGATCCTCCGTAGCCTTTACAATTTTCAATTGTGCATTCTCGTAAGGCGTCCTTGTTGACGTCATAGGGCGATTTACCGGAACTGGCTACCCAGCTGCGATAAGTCGCTTAGAAGCGGTGTTGAAGGTTTTTAAGCCTCGGGGCTTGAGTGCCATGAGTGGCATTGAGGCCCCGGGGTTTTGTAACATGGTTGTTGCAAGGTAGCCGTCCGGGTGGGAAGAGAAGTTTCCGAGGAGGAAGAGAATGGCAAATAGCAGTGAGACAGAGGAGCAAGTTGAGGTCGTAGAAGTTGGAGAGGCGGAATGCCCATTCAGGGCGTATGTCGAGCTTTCTGATGCGTACGATAGGAGAGAATCCGCCTTAACTGGGCTGGCGCAAAATCAGCCTCTTCGGGTACCTACGACAACATAGTTCATCTTTGAACTATGTCCAAAGCCAGCCGGGCCAGCACTACGCTACCCGGCTGGCTCTCTAACCAGCAGCTGCATTTTTTCTGAAGGTTCCTCACCCCGCTTCTAACGACTTCACATTTCCAATTTTGAGCACCCGCCGCCGTAGCTTCTTACCACTCTACGAGCTGTACCTTCTCATTAGTGATCGAGAATGACGTAAAGACCGATCAGTGTAACGCCAGCGACCCGCAATTTACACCGTCCTTGCCTCCGGTGGACTCGCTTCATTTGTACTAAAGACCCTCCATGCAGGTGCCGCAGTCGTTGTGAAGGGTATCCTAAGAGATGACTCTCCTTGCCGCCTCGATCCGACGTGGAATCATTGGCTCGTAATGGCCAGTTCGGTGACCGTCCTGACTGGAGATCTACCTGCAGGGCACGCGCATCTTCTTTGTGGACAGAATCAAAACGGCAAATCAGCTGACCAACAATTGGAGGAAGTAGCGGATCCAGAACTTGGGTCTATTGAAGACCAAGCGCCGCTTTAATGCATGCCACCGTACTCGGATCTTGCAGCCGATCTTTCCCGAAGCCAGGAAGCGCACCGAGACTTACCGCCTGGGTGTGTGCCTCCGGAAAATTACTGACGAGCATGACTTTCACAGAACCGTTCTTTCGTTTTATATTTTCAATCAACTCATGGCCTGATTCCCCGGTGCTGTCCAAAACCCGGTTGATCAAAACCAGGGCGTAAGATTTATTCTCAAGCGCCTGGAACGCATCACGAGAGGATGACACCTCATCAACCGGCACGTTCAAGTGGTTATTGATCAGGGCGGTTATTCTCGGTTGGTCATAGCTGCATTGGCCCACACTCAGCACACACAAGGATGCGCCACTACTTTTCGAGGCGGTAAAGTTAATTGGTTTGTTCATTTTTTGTACCCTACTACAGATGCTATTGATTCGCGAAGGTCGAAAAAACGTATATGGGCAGCTGAGATTGGGCGCCAAACCGAGAAGTGGGACCTCAACACGCTCAGGAGATTGGTAACATAAGAGCCAGGCCGGCTTAATGAGTCAAGGAGGCTGTTCCCACAAAATAATTACGCTGTTGATGTGAGCCGACTCACACCGTACACTAAAGCACCATTTTAAGAGGCCCAATGAAAACAAAAGACGAGATAGTAAAAGACTGGCTCCCCCGCTACACCGGCCGAGAGCTTTCTGAGTTCGGAGAGTACATCCTCCTCACCAACTTCATTAACTACGTGGAGTTCTTCGGCGATCGCTTCAAGGTTCCTGTAATCGGCAGAGACAAACCAATGCAGAGTGCGACTGCCGAAAACATAACAATAATTAACTTCGGCATGGGGAGTGCCATGGCTGCGACAGTTATGGACCTTCTCTCTGCTGTCATGCCGAAGGCTGTGCTGTTTCTTGGGAAGTGTGGAGCAATCCGCAAAGCGAAGATCGGCGACTTTATTCTTCCAATAGCAGCCGTTCGTGGCGAAGGGACGAGTAACGATTTTATGCCGCCTGAGGTTCCGGCATTGCCGTCATTTAGATTGCAGCAGGCAGTGTCGTACTCTATCGTGAATAGGAAGCTCGATTACTGGACAGGCACGGTTTACACAACAAACCGACGTGTGTGGGAGCACGACGAAGCCTTCAAAGAGTATCTGATCCGTACCCGTGTCGCAGCGATTGATATGGAGACAGCAACTATTTTCATGGTGGGGTTTGTAAACAAGATACCGAAGGGCGCACTGCTATTGGTATCCGATAATCCAATGACTCCCGACGGGGTGAAGACTTCGAAGAGTGATGCTTCCGTGACTCAGCAGTTCGTGCGAAACCATTTTGAGGTTGGCATTGACGCCCTTATTGAGCTTCGAGACTCTGGCGCTTCAGTGAAGCATCTTCGATTTGAGTAACGAAGGGAGTGACTCTTCTCTCCAAGGTAGGGGTAGTGTTTTTTAGGGAGCACACGCAAGAAGCTTTAAAGCTGTGGCCCGTGTACCGCAACAATTGCCTCATATGCCTCCCTCAACTTCACAGAAGTAACTGACGCTCGGCGCTGCCGTTCAGGAGAAGCGCGCACAAAAAGGTCTGGGTGAGTCTTCTTAATCAGGCTTCGATACGCGCTCTTCACCTCTTTGGGAGTCGCTGTTGGCGAGAGTCCAAGAACGTCGTAGCACTGAGCGTCACATGAAGTCGCGCAATGAGGTGACGCTGACTTGTTTGATGAGTGAGAGCGAGTTTCTTGGCCTGAGTGTTGTTCTCGGTAGTCGAAGGTATCGCCCCAAGAGCCGTGCACTCTTCCGCTCGCGTGGGAGTAGGAAGAATTGTGGCCGGTAGTTCTAAAAGCGTACGAAGGGGTAACCAACCCAACTAGGAATTCTATACCTCTGTAGAAAGCGCGAAAGCACGAGTCTAAAAAGTCGAGTGCAGCCTCGGGAAGCCGGAGAAGAAGGGCGATGATGTTCCGACTGAAGAGCATCACTATAACGAAGCTGATTACGTAGGACGTTTTTACAGAGGGGCCCAAGACGTGAGAGATCGAGACGTGAGGGATTGAGACTGGGCTTGAGAGCTCTCGTAGAATGGAATTGATAAGTGGTAGATCCATGCGGCAATTCCCTCTATTGGAGTACGACTCCACACCTACCATTTCAAAGAGCATGCCGGCTGTCGGGGCGAGGGAACGCTTTTACCTAACCTATCGACACAGCGCAAGATTTTTGTATCCTGGGGGCTCTATGTTTTAGGAGCTTCTCGTTAACGGAATCAATGGTGGGTAGCTAAGTACCGAAGGGTTGTAAAAGTTGCCGGGCGAACTAGATGATTCGCTAGCAAGAACCGGGAGTTGAGCGCCACATGCTCGTGGTATAGTTGTGGCTACTAAGAATCTCAGGATGAGACAAAAAGCTGCCGAGCTGGCGTGCGAAACAAAGGAGCCAGCTCGGCGGCAGAGCCCTACTTTACCTCGAGGAGCTCTACATCAAAGATAAGGCTAGCATTCGGCGGTATTGCGCCACCGGCTCCGCGTGCACCGTATCCAAGTTCTGGAGGGATCATTAGGGTACGCTGGCCGCCTACTTTCATACCCACAAGCCCTTCGTCCCATCCGGCGATTACTTGCCCTTGACCAAGCCGGACTGGAAAGGGTGAATTGCGATCACGAGAGCTGTCGAATTTTTTACCTTTTCCACCTACTTCATCGAGCCAGCCGGTGTAATGAACGACGACGGTCTTCCCCTTCTCAGCCTCAGCACCGGTGCCAACCTTTACGTCCTCGTACTTGAGGCCAGTAAGGGTCGTAATTACCTTC
>JAYVGZ010000450.1:0-7456 GCA_043771805.1 Pseudomonadota bacterium | reverse complement strand
TGCGAAGCTCGTAAACTCCTCCGCCCACACTTTTGCAGTCACCAAAATTTCCGAAACGGACTCTGTCTATTCTGGTCAATATGGTCGCCTTCGCACTTTTATCCCGCAGGGTCGAAAACCAAGCCTCAAAGGGTGATCTACCATTTGATCTGACATATATTTTTATGCGCCTGATCTTCGATTCCATTTATCACAATGTCGCCTACAGACGACATGCCGTCAAGGTAAATTTTAGCTGCTGCTTCTCCTCAATCAGAGCGCAGATCGGCCGCAGGCGGTTTATTCTCCGACGATTCAAACAGGAAAAATCTGACTTTCGTCATCATCTCCACCCCCGATTTCGCTCGCAAAACTTCCCCGCAAACGCGGAATTGGCCCCACAACCTCAAGTTCCCATCCAACCCCCCGATAACACTAACGAGCATGTTAGCTCGAGGGATTTTCGGAGGTTGCCAATGCGTTTCCTAGTTGTTGACGACGACTCCATGAGTCGGCGAATTGTTCAGCTTATGTTGAAGCCGTACGGCACGTGTGTGTGCGTCGAAAGCGGCGAGGCGGGGCTAGAGGCCCACCGGCAAAGCATTGAGGAAAAATCACCGTTTTCCGTGATTTACCTCGATATGCTTATGCCCGGGCTGGGTGGTCTTGAGTTTCTTGAGGTTCTTAGAAAAACCGAACGGGAGCAGCGGGCCGCTTCCGCGGTACCCGTAATCATGTTGACGGGTGACGCCCACGTTTCACGTATTTCACAGGCTCAGGCATTAGGTGTGGCGGAGTACTTGCTTAAACCGGTAGCAGAAGAGCGCCTCATTCAGGGGCTGGAACGCCTTGATCTGCTTGACCCCGAACAAGATGATCAGGTCGCTTAAGTGAGGGTCGCACCGCATATAACGCTGACCTAAAGTCTCTGCGGTACTCGCCCTAATCCGGCAAACAAACCAGCCTCTTGCGCCTCTTTTTGGAGCCATGTCACCGCCGTCGTCTCTGCCCCTGACACCATCCCGCTCAACCTCTGTTGAATCCCAGCCGACTTAGGATTTAGGGATATCAGGGGAACTCGGCTAAGGACATGGGCCGCTTACAGGAAGGAACTTGTGGGTCATTACTCCGCATCGCTATGCGGCTCGGCACCGTCATGCCGATACTCTGCCTCTTATTCGTCGTCGTTACCTCTACTGCTTCCGTTACACAAGCCGAGGAACGCACACCAGGCGGTTCTGGGCTCTTCGCCCTCTCTTTAGAGGAGGCGTTAGATATCCGGGTCGACGTTTCTCCCGGTGAGGACATTGAGACACCTGGAATCTACGTGTTGAACCGACACGAGCTTCTTCGACTTCACGGACACCATAAACCGTCACTTCGCCGCGAAAGCTTTGAAGCCACTCGACAAGTCGTACCCGTCTTAATTGATGGGGAATATTTTGGAGACTTCTCATCCCTCGCGCAGGCTCTCCGCTATGGCCGCGAGCTCAGGGCAGAGCTGTCGCGTCTTGAGGTTTACTCTGGAGAGAGTGCGCGCTGGTGGTCGCACGGCGGTAGTCACTTCGTCGTTAATATCATCACCGCAGGCAGTTCGGGTCGATCGACTGATCACAGTAAAGACGTGGAGGCTCGCAAATGAAGCAGCTCCGCATCTTACTAGCACTGATTCTTCTCTTCGTAACGACTCCGGTTCGAGCGGATGACAAGTCATCTATTGAATTTAGCATCAAAGCTGTAGTGCTCTTTAATTTCGCTAAGTACGTGCGGTGGCCTGAGAGTACGTTTACCGCAGCAGATCAACCGATTCGGGTGTGCCTCGCGGGCAAGAGTCCGGTCTCCGAGAAGCTCAACTCGTCTGAAGCGCCTACCGAGGCCCAAGGACGCCCCTTCGCCTTCAAGGAAGTTTCTGTGGCTCGCCTGAAGGAAGAGGCAACTGGATGTCAGATCCTTTACTGGAATAAGGCCGACAACGACGCCATCGCACCACTTTTGCCCGCACTCCATCAAGCTCACGTGCTGACGGTTGCTGATAGCGAGTCTGATAAATCGATCATTACGTTTACGATCGAAGACGGAAAAGTTCGCTTTAAGATCCGTCGTAAAGAGGCTGAAAATGCTGCTCTGGAGCTAGGCTCTCAGCTTCTAAAACTTGCAATTATTGATGATGATTTTTGATCAAGATGACTAGAGGACACACATGAAACTTATTCAAAATCTACCGATTAAAGTCAAAATGATGATCGCCATAAGCATTACAAGCTTGCTAGTGCTTGCGATGGCTGCTGGGTTTTGGTCTTACAATGATTGGACCTCTTCACGAGTAGCGGCAAATGAGGGCTTAAAGACGCTCGCCGGGGTGATCGGACAGAACGTATCGGCTGCACTCAACTTCCGGGTTGAAGAAGATGCCGCTTCGACACTGGGAGCTCTGCGTGCCGAACCGCAGATTGAGATGGCTGCAGCCTATGACAATAAAGGTCAGTTATTTGCCTCTTATGTACGCTCCGACCTCGTTGGCTCACAGGCCGCGCCATTGAACTTTCCTGACGCAGAGAAGGGCGTTGGCACAGGCGCTGAGTGGGTAGAGCCCGTCTACTCCGGTAAAGACAAGCTAGGATCTGTGTATGTCCGGTCCGATTTGAGTCACATGCATACCCGCATGATTGAGCGCGCAGAGCTGTCTATTATCATTCTCGGCGCGGCAGCAATCGTCGCTATATTCTTCTCCCTCTTAGCGCAGCGATTCCTCAGCAAGCCTATCTTTATGTTGCTCGACACCATACGAAGCGTGACCGAAAGCCACTCATTCCAGTTACGCGCCACGAAAGTAGGCGAGGATGAAGTCGGCCAACTGGTTGATGGATTCAACGGGATGCTTACACAAATTGAGGCCCGTGATCGAATGCTGGCTCAACATCGAGACAAGCTTGAGGATGAGGTCAAACTTCGCACTGCCGAATTACGGGGAGCGATGGATACCGTAACTGAAAGCGAATCAAGGATTCGTACTATCGTAGAATCTGCGGCCGACGGAATTCTGACCTTCGATACCAGTGGCATAATTGTGAGCGTCAACTCCGCTGCCTGCAAGATGTTTGACTACGAGACACAGGGACTAATGGGTCTTTCCTTTTCGGCCCTGAGCTACGAATCGCACTCCCACCGCACCGGTACTGAGATAGTCGAGCACTTGATGGCGAGGGCTAGAGAGAATCCCGTGGTCGGACGCGAATTTCATGGTCTTAGTAATAAGCGAAGAACATTTCCAGCAGAGTTGACGCTTAGCCGTTATCAGATGCACGGCAAAGAGTTCTTCTCTGCGATCCTTCGAGATATTACCGAGCGCAAAGAGGCAGAGCGACAACTCATTCATGCTAAAGAAACTGCGGAGGCGCTTGCTCACGCAAAATCAGAATTTTTAGCAAATATGAGCCACGAGATTCGCACCCCACTCAATGGTATCTTCGGATCAGTGCAGTTGATGGCAAAAACTAAAACAGATGCTGATCAAGATGAGTTTTTGAGTATCATGCGAACCTCCTCAACTGCTTTATTAAAGATTGTGAATGACGTACTCGAATTTTCGAAGGCTGAAGCAGGCAAGATTGTGCTTGAGAAGACCAGCTTTCCACTGGAAGAGAACGTCAAATCAACAATCGCCTCTCTTCGGTATGACGCTGAGGGGAAGGGCGTACAACTAAGCCTTTCGGTGCATGAGGACGTTCCTCCACGGCTTGTCGGTGACCCACATCGACTTGGTCAGGTTGTAATGAACTTGGTCCACAATGCAATCAAGTTTACGCCGAGCGGCGGCAGCGTGAAGATTCACATTGAGAAGGCCATCGATGCACGTGGCTCAGTAATGCTGCACGTTAGTGTTGCAGACACAGGAATTGGAATTCCGCCAGAAAAGCGAGATGCTATTTTCGAGGCTTTTACTCAAGCCGATACCTCATCAACGAGAAAGTATGGGGGTACCGGACTAGGTCTAAGCATAGCAACTAAGATTGTGCGCCTAATGGGTGGTGATATTTGGGTAGAGAGTACCGTTGGACAAGGGAGTACCTTTCACTTCACGGCATCGTTCGATCTACTTAAAGACCTGGACGTGGCGAGTAGTGTTAAGCCAGAGTCTGCTCATTCCCAAAGCGAGGGCGACCCCTCATCACGAAAATTGCGAGTGTTGCTGGTGGAGGACAATCCAATCAATCAAAAGATCGCCAGCAAACTACTCGCGCACATGGGATACTCTGTCAACATTGCCGACAATGGTCAGGCTGCCTTGGACTCAATGAAGCGCGAGCCGTGCGATATCATTCTGATGGACTGTCAGATGCCTGTCATGGACGGCTTCACTGCCACTCGCATCATTCGAGACCACGAAATGCAGAGTGCCTCGCCGCGTGTTCCAATCATCGCTATGACCGCTCATGCGATGGAGGGGGATAGGCAGCGGTGTCTCAATGCTGGGATGGACGAGTATGTTCCAAAACCGATCGAGGAGGAGGTTTTGATGGACACGCTCGAGGGGTTGATTGAGCGATTTAAGCTTCGAGATGCGTCTAATTAGCCGCCGTGAGTCACGGCTTCGTTGAACCCTCGTTAGCACATCTGGCTCTAATCCTCCGTCTGGAATATCGTCTGCAATTATGCCACAAGTAGGATTCCCTCGGATTTCGTTTCATCATTCCGCCCACCAACTCGCTGCTGCGATCGCAGCGGCGTCTATTATTTTTGGCCTTTTTGGAGTTGCAGGGCTACGCAATCTTTCCCTCTCCCCTCTGCCCGTTGTCTACGGCTGGGAATTCTGGCGACCCTTCACGGCACTTCTTGTTGCACCTGGACCCATGGAAGTGGTGTTTAGTGCACTCATTGTTTACAGCATTGGTGGCACACTGGAGTCTTCGCTCGGTAAAAAGCGGTTTCTTACACTGGCTCTCGGGATTCCACTTGTTGGAAGCGTCATCACAGTCCTCGTTGGGGTTGCCTTCCCCTCACTCTGCGGCTACATGCTCTATTTCGGTGCGTCATCTATAGTTACTACGGTTTGGATCTTGTACGGAATCCGGGCTGATTTCTCCGGTCAGCAGCTTAATTTTTGGGGAATCCCTGTCACAGGGAGAAACTTCGCCTTACTCGGTGTTGGCTTCGTCGTTTTGCAGGGTGTTTTCTCCAGTTTCTTTCAGGTTCTTCCGGAGCTCACTTCCGCGGGCTTGTGCTACGCCTATATGTTTCGAGGGCAAACTTCAAACCCATTTCGCTCAATCGAAATGGCTTACTACAACTGGAAGTTAAAGCGACTAAAAGCAAAAAGAGGGCTGCATGTCGTTCCACCGCCGCGGCAGCATCGCAGATCAAACGATGATGATATCCAGATCCATTAGGTTTGCAGTTGTAATATCGAACGCCCTCGCAGCAGTCCTGCTGCTTGGCTGCACTCCCATAGTTCGCCCCGCTGCTGTAATTGGCACCCAGGAAGGTACGGATGCGATTCTCCCCAACTCGAAAGTTACATGGAAAGGTGAAGGCTGCCGTACTATCCTCAGCTCGTCCGCTCTCTTGAGCATTACAGGACCCACGTCTGAGGATAAATCGTGCGTGTCCTCACTGTTCCCGATAAGCCCGGGTCACATCGCAATAACGGCCACGCTGGGCCGTAAATTTCCTACGAAAGAGATCGATGTCGGCGTACGGCTAAGGATCTTTGACAAACTACATAATGAAATTTCTCTGAAAGGAAATTTTTTGAGCCGTGAGGTCGACGCCGACTATTTCAGGGGTGCGACCTTTAGCGGAGACGATCCCACCACCTCAATTCTTTTTGCACCTCCAACATATCCTCTCGATGGAGGCTGGATTCCAACCTCGGCAAAGTTCGCACAAATAGAACTTCACTCTGGGACTCCGTTGGAAATTAACGCGATGTCGGTTTCTCGCTCAAAGTGGAATCTTACATTGATCGAACGTCTCAGTGGCACTAAGCAATCACCGCTTCCGGATAGCCCATGGCAACCAATCGCCGTCAATATCCAAGGCACTGCAGACGCACAACGAGCAGAGATTCTGGAGGCCCACGCGAACTGGAAACCTCGCGGGCCCACGCTGCTCATAGCGCAGCTTGATCCACGAGACCTCGAGCACGATCGGCTGAGCGTCGATGCCATTGCACTCCTTGAAAGCCTACAGGCCTGGAGTGCTGAAGATTCCAACATACGGTTTGGAGTGTCAGTAAATCCCTATCTCAATGGCGTCTTTCGGAAGGAATCCGTTCAGTTTCGAAACGAAATCGCCAGCCGAGCAACCGCCAATATTATCCTTCCTTTCGTTATGGCTGGGGCCTCGCTCATTCTGTTACGAACAGACGACTTTGCGCCAACATCGGGTAAGGGTCGCTTCGACTTTGTGCTCTCTAGCCGTGCAGACAAACGGGCCTACCACTCTCTCGCGGATGCGCACGCTGCATTCATACAATCTGTCTACCGTGCAGTAAGCAGTGTAGCGCCCTCGACCGTGGTAGCCTTTGTACCTCCCTGGTACGCATCATCCTTTATCGAGCATCAACCCGAACACGCCCGCGACTATCTAACGCACCTAGCGCAAAACACTCCATCCGCTGTGCCATTCGTATGGACTGGGCCCGGAGTTCGGTCTCTATTGATCGATGACGCCTCGAGCGCGGCTTTTCAGGGAGCACTCGGGACACACCCAATCATGATCTGGGACAATACGCCGTACGCCCGAGCCCACAGAGATTTCTGGCTAAAGAGACCTATGCGGATTCCCCTCTGCAGTATGATCGAGCCCTACGATGTGCCGATAAGCCAGAACTTTCACAAACAGCAGAAGGTCAGGCCTTGGTTACTCATAAACACAGGCGTTAATCCACTGCAGAGAATTCAGTTAGAGACTGCACAGGCTTATCTTACGCTCAACGAAAGGTACAACCCAGAGAGCGCGCTGAAGGCTATTCTCGAAGAGGATTTCGGCAAAGCTGGCGCAGCCCTTATTCTTCAGATCGATCGATTGTTCTGGTTGAGGCACTCTCAGAGAGAGCTTGTCGGCACCGCTGAGCCCGACTCGGGGGAAAGCGGAAATAACGCCTTCGTGAGGGAGGCTGAGATTCAAAAAGCTCTAACAGCGCTAAGCGAAGAACTAGATGGAAAGGCCGCAGGACTTCAAGCCTACCTGGCTTCCCTTGCTGCGAGTCGCTAGCGAGACAGGTTTTCGTAGCGAGAGGGTGAAGTTCTTAAGGAGAAAGAGCCAACATTGAGTGATGCCTTTAAATCCTTCGCCAAAGCTTCGAATCGACTACCTAGAAAAAAAACTAACTCACCAATCCTAAAATGAAGAAAATCGCCATCGTTACAAGTGTTATGCCTATCGATACTACAAAAACCGCAAGCGGGCCCTGAACCTCGAACCGTGGTCGTAGATTCATCTGAGGCGCCACCCGGATTAGAATTGAAAAGATTCC
>JAYVGZ010000449.1:0-11288 GCA_043771805.1 Pseudomonadota bacterium | reverse complement strand
GGCCTGTCACATTAGGAGGCACTCTATTTAGGACGGCCGAAAGTCAGTTTTCGATGTAATGTGTGAAACGAAATATGTCAGTAACTTAATGGCGTTTTCCAGATCCTTGTAGCTGCAAGTCTCGGCTTGGGTATGCATGTAGCGATTTGGAATTCCAATGCTAGCAGTTGCTACTCCACCCCGACATAGCTGCATAGAGCCTGCGTCATTTCCAAGTGGCCGCGCACTAGGCGCTATTTGAAAAGGAACCTTTATCTTTTTTGCGCCATCCTTCAAAAGTCGCTCAACTACGGGATTGGTGTTCGGACCGCTCGTGATCGTTGGTCCCTCGCCAAGCTTGCAGGGGGTCATTTTTGAATTCTCATTTCCAGGATTATCGCTTGCGTGTGTCACGTCAATTGCAATCCCAATCTCGGGGTTCACTCCAAATGCAGAGGTAGTTGCGCCGCGAAGACCGAGTTCTTCTTGAACGGTGCTTACAGCGTAGAGACCGACAGCAAGATTCTTTTCAGAGCAGAGTCGAAGAGTTTCCATAGCGACGAAAAGACCAACCTTGTCGTCTAATCCTGGAGATGTAAAAAACCCATTCCCAAGCTCTAAAACACCTAGTTCAAAGGTAATAACATCCCCGATACTGACGCGTTTTTCGGCGTCTTTCTTGTTCTTCGAGCCAATATCTACCCAAATCTTCTCGATATCATTTTTCAGGCGGTCCCGCTCATCGCCGGTCTGGTGGTGAATTGGTTTTCGCCCGATAACACCAGAAACTGGTCCTTTCTCGGAGTGTACCGTTACTCGAGCTGCATGAAGAACTCCGACGTCGATACCACCTAAAGCAGAAACATAAAGGAATCCATCACTAGTTATGTGCCGGACCATCAGTCCAATCTGATCACAATGGCCCGCCAACATCACCTTCCGGGGTGCCTTCGTGTTTATGCCGACTATCACGTTACCGTGCAGATCGGTTTCAATCGAATCAGCGTACTTTTTCATTCGCATGCGGATTATTCGCTGAACGGGCTGCTCATAGCCTGTTGGGGAAGGGGTCACTAGGAGTTGATGAAGAAAATCTTTTGATTCCATGGTGATGTTTCGATGACTTGACAAGTTGGAACGGAGCGCAGCCGGGTAGTAAATTCACGGGTAGGGCCACTAGTTGAAATCCCTTCTCTCAAACAAGATGCACGAGAGGAGTATCAGTAGACAAGAGTATGAAATCGAATAAGTCAGGGCCAAAATAAATTGGTTTGCTGAGGGCGAATACCCAAACGTAACCGAGTCAGCAATGTTTAATTGCGCTAGGTTGGGGAGTCCGTAGTAAAAGGACTGGAGTATCAGTTTCGTCGAGGCACCAACTTCATCTCTGGCCACAAAATAAAGGAAGAACTCTGACGAGCGACCGGCTAAAAACAGACCAAAACAGAGAAGACCGGTGAGGATGGGTGTAACAACTATGGTTGAAAAGAACACTGTTGCAGCGCAGATTATCAGAAGTTCAAAAATCTGGAAGCAGAGGGCAACTAGTAGGAGATGATCGAATTTTCCCTCGATTGCCCAAGCGAGGCAGAGAACGACGGTTCCGACTATACAGGCGAGGCTCGAAGCCGTAATAAACATCCCCAGAAACTTCCCCACTATAAAGTGCCAGCGACTTACGGATTTTGACAGGACGTTGAAAATGGTCTTGCGGGCGATCTCCTTCTCTAGAAGTGCGGCGCCAGAGATAGCCGCGTATGCAACGGAAGCCAAGCTCGTAGCTGCCAGTCCAAAGTCTTTCAAAACGCGTACCTGGTCGCCGATGGTAACCATACCAAAGCACAACATCACAACGACAAGTGCTATCGAGATGAAGATGGTAGCCAAAAGAACGCTAGAGCGAATTGCTTCACGAAAAGTAGCCATCGTGATCACGCGGATATTTTGGATAGCTCTCACGTAGTGAATCTCTGGGTATTTTCCGGATTGACGTTACGAATCGGGTCACTCTGCACAATTGAGGCGAAGAGGTTCTCTAGCGATCCCTTCTGAATTCCGTAAGAAACAACCTCAATCCCTCGGTTCAGTGCTATTTTGAGCGCGAATTCGGCATGCGCGCGCTCCTTAAAAGCAAAACGACTCACACCCCCCTCTTCTGATGTGTGTACCGCCTCTCTTGAGACATGATCCGTTTCAGAAAGTGTGCCCAGAAGCTCGAGCTCGTACTGAGCAGACTCCAAGGCCGGAAGTTTTCGAAGGTCGAAGATCCCCTTAACCTCACCGTGGACCATAATCGAGGCTCGATCGCAGATTCGCTCGACATCACTCAGTACATGAGAGGAGAGAAATAACGTGGTGCCATCTCGTTTAAGTCGAAGCATCAAGTCACGAAAGTGACGTCGCCCGATCGGATCGAGTCCTGAAAACGGCTCGTCAAGGATTAGAAGTGATGGCTTAGCTACAATGGCTTGCGCCATGCCGACTCGTTGAGTGAGCCCTTTGCTGAGGGTTCGCAGCCGACTCGCCCTACGGTCGGAGATGCCCAGTAATTCGAGAGCACCTACGGTCTTTAGCGCGGCATCTCGATGAGAAAGTCCGGCTAGCTGTGCGAACATTTGAACTGCCTCTGACACAGTAAGTTGATCGTAGAAGTACGGCTGCTCGGCTAGGTAGCCTACGCATGTGCGTGCTGCTGGATTCCGCGAATCAACCCCGTCTATCTTAATCGCGCCGGAAGTAGGTGTAATAAGGCCGAGGATGCATTTAATCGTTGTTGTCTTTCCGGCGCCGTTTGAGCCTAGGAATCCGAACGCCTCTCCGGCCGGTATACTGAGCGAGACCCCTCTTAACGCAGTTTTTGGGCGGCCCAGCCACTGGCCTCGATAACTGTAGGAAAGTCCCGACACTTGCAGCATCATCTTATCGCCGCCCCGCTACAATTTCGTTACGTCGCTGCTCAAGTGCCTTTCTAACTGCCAAATCTTGCTCTTGGCGAATCATGTTCTCAAGGAACTCAATGGCGGTTTGCGGGTCTTGTTGCTGAGCTAAACTTTTTGCGGCAAGTCGCTTAACAATCATATGAGCGCCGGGCACTTTGGCTGCGGAGACGAAATCATCCCGGGCTTTCTCGGGGTTTTTAAGGAAATACAGGTGGGTGATCCCGCGGAAGTAGTAAAAACGCCAATCATCCGGAAGAGCACTTACTGCTTTACTTAGTATCGCAAGACTCTGCTCGGGCGCATTCGCCTCCCACGAGAGCATGTTGCTGCAAAATTGGTAGACATATGGGGTTTTTGGAGTGAGTGTGGTGACGAGGTCGCACATATGAGCGAGCCATTGATAGTTCCGATCTGAAGCGTAGTGTTTGCCGAAATAGTCAACCGTTTTGAACCATAGGAGGTTGGCTACTGCGTTCTGGAACCCGAAAGTAATCACCTTGAGGGCGGTACCGTTTGGAAGGTACAGGACTTCGCGGCTCGCGGCGTGGGATGCGACCAGCGGAGTGTTTGCAGCAACAAGTCCGCGTAAACTGCTTACCGCAATCAAAAGACAGATCGCTGCTGAACAGAGTTGGTGGATGAGGAGACGTTGCGAACCCATACAGTACCTTGAGATGAGCTTAGGAGGGGAATAGATACGAGTAACGATCGTAAACCAGCGTTTGTAGGAGCTTTTGGCCTTTTACCAGAACGGCCTTGTATGAGATGAAGTGCCGCGTTGTATCAACATCCCTGGAGATTCACGCATGGCCAAACGAAGTTACCCCGCAACCGTTCGAGCTTTGAGGCTTCAAGATCAAGAATTAGTGGCAAATTTGGAGCAGCGATGCCTGAAGGTAGGCGGCGCGGGCTCCTTTCGGAATCAATCGGTAGCGCGGTTGAGTGAGGGGATCGACTCGCTCTCTGGGTTGAAAAAATTAGAGACGCTGCTTGCTTTGAAGGGGGCATTTGACCTTAACGCGGAGACTCGCCCTTGGCGTGATACGGATGGCCAGCGATGCAAGTTTACGTTGGCGCGGGCTACGAAGACTGACATGTGGCCGATGGGGACCAATTATTGGGTCAGAGATAATGCGATTATCGGGGCGCGCCTACTTGGGCATGACGGACGGGACAAAAGTCAGATGGGCAAGGCCCTGCTTCTCTCTGCCCTTACCTTTATGTCTTCCGTCGGGCAATTGAAGCGGTTTCGTCAGATGATTCGTGCAAAATCCGCAAAATATAAGCGAGATGCAAACAATTGGCCGCTCATTTTTGTGTCGATAGACAAGAACCTTAATGCAAGTGGCGATGAGGGTTGGGCGCACAAGCAGGATGCCTGGCAGATGCTGGCAGTGCACACCCTGGATGCATGCGAACGAGGGATTCTGTCACCCAACGATCTTACTGAAAAACAGAGGGAGTTCCTCGGGTGTATCATTCCATTTCTCGCAAGCATTGAGTTTTGGCGCTCTGAAGGTAATGGCTCATGGGAAGAGATCGCTGCTGTCCGATGTTCGACAATCGCTTGGGAGCATATTTTGATCGAGAAGATCCGAGTCGTGTCGCGGCAAAAGGAGTTCTTCTTTTTTGAAAAGTTCCATACTCGAGAAAAAAAATACTTGAGCGGTATTCGAAAAAGCGAGACTTTTCATGGGTGCATCAATCGCCTTTCCGGTGAAGCGGCCACCGCTCTAGCCGCCGGCATGCCGTTCGAGTGCTCGTCCTATAAGAAGACTGACTTGCGGTACCGCGAGGCAGACGGGGCATTGATATATCTCCTTCAACTAAACTACCCCGCATTTCTCTGTGGCCTGGCGGGAGCAAACCCGGCGCTGGCGGTGGGGCTGGAGAAAGCAATAGTACGACAGGTCGAGTCCCTTTTCGATCGCCCTACTGGT
Organism: Pseudomonadota bacterium; assembly: GCA_043771805.1. Taxonomy (GTDB): domain Bacteria; phylum Bdellovibrionota_C; class UBA2361; order UBA2361; family OMII01; genus JAYVGZ01. The sequence continues at coordinate 6,430 of JAYVGZ010000449.1, read as the reverse complement.
GGCATTCACCGATATGCAAATGATTCTTACCAGCGGAGTGGGTTTTTTCGATACGAAACTGTTGCAGGCTTGGAAGCCCTCTATGGTGCGCCGTCAGGTGATGCGAGCAGCCACTTCGGAGGAAGAGAGAAGGTCGTACCAGCGGGGCGAATGGCTGCCTGGACCCACTTTACGTGGCAGCTCTCAGCATGGGCAGGGCGCAAATTCTTAGAAACAAAGAAGCGTTCTTATCTCTCACTAAATCGCAAATACTTCGTCCACGGTCTAAGACTGATGACGGGAAAGAACGAAGTAAGTATCGACCAAAATTCTCAAGGCGCTCTTCGCATCGTCCCGATACCCGAATTTAGAATGCCTGAATGTTATATTTCAGACCGATCAGAACGGGGGCGTGATCTCATTTTCCCATCCCCCCACACCCCCCTTAACTGGGCAGTTGCTGAGATGACGGATGCTTTCCAGGTACGAAAGTCGGTCTTGGCCGCACGAAAAAAATAGCGATGACGAGAGGAACTCCGTGCTGAGATGTAAACACATTCTAGCTTTGCTGGTTTTTATCTCCACACCGGGCATTGTTGATGCGCAGGATATCGAAAACCTCGCCGGGGGGTCTCCAGATTCATTTTTGATAGGTGGGTTGAGCGAAGAGCGTACGTGGCTACAAGAGCATGGGGCCGTCGTGCGGGTCTTTGCCACCAATGACTACGTAGGGGTGGTTTCTGGCGGAATCGATCGGAAGGGAGGGATCGTAGGAAACTTTAACTCCACAGTCGAGTTAGATACAGACAAGCTTGGTCTCTGGGAGGGGGGTAAGGCGCTGGTCTACGGAGTAGGTGTCTACGGTGCAGATCCTACGAAGTTCGTCGGAGACTATCAGTACACCGACAACATTGAAGGGATCGATCAGTACATACTGTACCAGGCGTGGTACTCACAAACTTTCATCGAAGATACCCTCGATGTTCTCATGGGGGTGCACGATTTTAACACTGATTTTGCTATCAGTGAGTTTGCATTGCCTCTGATTAACTCCTCGTTCTGGCTTCCGGTCACGATTTCACAGCGAGCAACTCCAACTTTTCCCACTACCGGCCTTGGTGTCAGGATAAAGGTGCAACCTACGGCGAGCTCCTCGATTCAGTACGGCATCTATGACGGACACGCCGGGTCCCCAAATCGGCCGCTCGCATGGGACATTCGGCTTCGTCGGGGCGATGGGGCGTTTCATATTGGTGAGGTTGGCTACACGCCAGAGGGTGTAACAACAGGTCTAAAGAAAGTCGCAGTAGGAGCGTGGTACAATTCAGGGAACTTAGTGGACAACAAGGGCAATCCGCGCTCGGGAAACTACGGAACATACCTGCTCGGTGACTACCAGTTCACCGCAGAGGAAGTAGATTCGACACAGGGTCTTGGCTTTTTTCTCCAGCTGGGGCAGGCCGATGCAAAGCGAAATCAAATATCGAGGTACTTCGGCACGGGCTTTAGTTGCAAAGGTCTTATACCTGATCGGAATGATGATACCGCTTGGTTAGGTTTGAATATAGCGCGTAATTCTTCAGATTTCAGAGCTGCCAATCAAGGTAGAGAGCGGAGTGAACGAGTCGTTGAGGTAGGCTATCGAGCTTCCCTCACTCCGTACCTGGCGATCAGTCCTGATCTGCAATACGTCATAAATCCATTTATGAATCCGTCGACGGACAATGCACTCGTCGTTATGGTGCGCAGCGAAATTGAGCTGTAGGGCACCACAGAATCTATCCACAACGACTATGGACTACCTCAGCAATGTCTGCGGGACACTGCATCTTGTTAGCGCACAGGCTTGTGCCGAATTCGCATGCGACGGGTACCCCCCACCCACTGCCAAGAGAATCGAAAGTTTGTGCAAACAGCACCGAGGCATAGTTAAGAGTATCCGACCGAAGCGTACCCGACAGCTTGTTGGAATGATCGATAAGTGCCGCCACGAGAGATGCACGTGCCGCGGTGAAGTTAGAAAAAACCTTTCCAGGCACACCCTGCCGAAGCCGAATGTTCCCATCGTTTTCAAGTAACAAGACCTCTCTTAGAGGCTCGACGATGAGTTGGATGGGCTCAATCTGGATCGTAGCCAAAGGGGCCGCAACGGAGAGCAGTTTAAAGACGTTGCTAAGGTTTGGCTCACGAGGGGTTGGGCTCTCTGCGGCCAAAAAGTCGACCTCTCCCAAGAGAAGATGAGCAGGGGCGAAGTATGTCGGAAATAGCAATGAAGGGAGGTAAATCAAAGATACGTCGCTTCGGTATCCCTCAATGGCTTGTAGGTATCGAGTGATGAACCAAGAGGGCTCTGTTATCAAAATACCGTGGTGAGGTGTCGTTTGGAGAAGTGTCTGGGCCGATTGCGCGGGTAGTTGAAAAGAGGCGTGGGACGTGACCACATCAAAGCTTTTTTGCGCTGACCACACGATCGATATGGCTATCGGCAAGCAACTTGCAAAAGTTAAACAAGCTCTGGCAGTACGATGTGAAGTCACTCGATCAAGAATCGCGGCACACCCTACCGCACTCAGTGGAATGACAAGCGCGATCGCTCCGATCCATGGGTCTGGATCCCATCCCGAGAAGAACAGTAGGGGTGGCACAAAGACGCCTGTAAGAGAAAGGTAGATCTTTGGCTGGCTCACTACTCCAACGAGAAAACCGATCGATCCGAAAATTGCTACAATCAGCGGAAATTCACTGAGTAGCCGTCGTGCGTCGCGATATAGCTGCGTAGCGCGCCCAGGGCGTTCTTGAACGACATCATTTTTCGGCGTTACGCGCAGCATTTGATCTCGGGCGTCAGTCATCTGTGCCATGAGGCGCGACATAGTTCTGGGGTCCCCCGTATTCAGCGGAGGATTAGCGAGTGCTCGCATTGGTAGGTAGGCATAAACTGCAAAACCGATCATGAATAGAGCGAGTGACGGCGCTAACGCCCTGCGCGGTATAGAACGGGAGAAAAGCCAAAGGGCAGCTATCCAAACCGCACTGAGGAGTGCCACTACATGATTACCGATGCTTAAGCCGCCGAGAAAAGCCGCTGAGTATAAAAGTCGAACATCTCCAGAGTTAAGAAAAGAGATCAATAGACGCACAACGATCAGTAAAAAGCAGGCGTTTAAAGCGTACACCTCTGCTGTGATAGCGCCCCTCAGGAAGGGCTCGATGCAGAGGACGGAGCAAACAGCAATCACGACGAATAACCTGCCCAAAGTTGAACTCGAAAACTCGATCGGGATCAGAGTTACTGTTAGACGGTATGTCTGGTGCAAAAGAACGGCTGAGCAAGCGCAAGAAAACAGGTGCACTCGCCAAGGCACGGGGCCAGGGATGAAGAGCGCACATAGGTTGGCGAGAAGTGAGTAAGTGGGAAAACCGGCGGGATGGGGTATATCTAGAAAAAATGCTGAGAGGAGAAACTCGCCGGAATCGCGCCACCCTACCGACCACGGAGCTAGCCACGTGAGGGTTGACCACGTGACTGCTATGAGGAGAAAGATTTCAATTCGGCCGGAGCTGGGCGCGGTAGAGCGAAGGGGCATAAGATGTCGTTTCTACCGTGGAAACAGTTTGTGAGACTAGGGGCATTTACTCGGCTAGCGGCTTTAGCTCAGACTTCTGCAAATTGGACATTCATTGGAATCGAGGGGGTATAGGAATGGGGCACCAGCGACCAATCCCATATCTCTGTTCGATCTTTCTGCAGCGGAGAGGATTAATTTTCCTCAATTGTATGCTCGTGGAGAGGAGTGTGTTGAGCCAGGCTGCTTGCTTTATGCCGGAGGCGATCATGAGCTGGCCAGGTGTCACTCTGGCCTTTGTTTAGCGATTGAGCTCTCGCTTCAGAAACATGAAGTAGCGTATGAGGTGTTCCGCGGCGACGTACGAGATCGTGAGCTTTCTTGGGTCTTTAACGGGAGTAGCCTTGGTTCAGCAAGGGAGGGCTCAGAATTAACTAACTTGTAGTGAGTCCCATCTCACTGAAACCTGTTTGCCAATCAAGGGCGATTACGTTTCCTAGCTCCACGCGGGCCGAAAAGAAAAGCTTTGCATTGACAGAGGTTTATATAGCCTCACGGCATATGTCTGAAACGTACGACTTCCAGGCTGATATACTATAGAGGAGCGGCATACCTATAGCGGCGCGCCATCAGACATCTCTGGATGGAAACCGAAACTCCGCGCCAATCACCTTACACCCACGAAAAAACCTGCTAAGCTTCTCCCCCGCGTGATAACAGGAGATCCCAATGAACCCGTCGCAGTATCCCGAAGTTGAGATGTCAGTCAACCAGCTCAATGAGCTGCAGATCCCTGTGCAAGGCATAGACCTAAACGCCGTCCCGATCGGGTTTCAATTCCGCTGTTGTCCTTCGCGCCATACATCGGAAATTGTAATCGGTACCGTTGTGAAGGGGGAAGACGCCTTTGTCGCGCAGTGGGGATCCGGCTTGAGTGTCCCCGATCGATTTGTCAACCGTTTCAAAGTCAAACTAACAGGCAGTGAAGAAGAGATTAAGATGGTGCGTACACAGCACGCCGAGCTGGCACGGCAGCTACCGCCAAAAGAACAAAGTGTAATCGGCAAATCACGGCAGAATAGGGGCTGGATAATTGCGACGCTTGCGCGACTGTTGCCGCAGCAGTAGTGCCAAGGCTGATCAATAGTCGCTAATATAAAAACCCGGCCGCGCCCGCGAGTAATGCCTGTTTGGGTGCCGCTCGAGTCGCAGCGGTAGGGCCGAGACATGGCATTGAATTTGAGCTAACCGGCTCAGGGACCGCAGTATTCTCGAAGGAACTAAAAACGTAGCGCCATCAATAGCGTCGCGAGGAACTTTGAACCTCAATGAAGGATAGAGGGAACGACTTGTAGAACAAGTTGCTCAGACTAGAGGCATTCATTCGCCCACCATCGAGTTAATCGACAAACAACGCATGGCAAAGGGTTTGCTGAAGAGCCTTGAAGATCTTCAAAATCTGTGGGCGTCGGTCAGTAAACTGCGCTTCAGGTACTTCAAGGTAGAGGACCCCGATCTTACGGGTCTTGCCGAGGCAGCAGTAGATCCCCGTGTACGAATCCTTCATCGCATTGTTACTTCTCTGGATAACTGGTTGGTCCGATTCAAAAGCGGCCTGCGCCACGTCTGCAGTTATATCTAAGCGCGTAGTTATTACTTCGCCGATTAACGTATCCATATGCGAGCCGTGACTTCGGGGAAGGGCAACGGGAGAGAGGGATCTCATTCGTACCTTTCCGATGGCGGTGCGCGGTACGAGTGACATGGTCGATGGATCAACGAGAAAGATGCATCCTCCGGTAAATCCAGCTAAGGGGATAACCTCTTTCACTAGCCTCTCAAGCACTTTTCGGTTGACCGATGACTTCGGCATTTCGGAGTAGATCGAATTTAGGGCTACTTGCACTGGCTGTGGACAGCCCTGAACAAATTGGTTGTCTCGCGAGCCTAAACCCTTTCGATGTGTCTTCAGAGACTCGGCTGGATTAAACTGCGAAAGCGAGGCAAAGGTGCCAGGAAGCACCGAACGGTACATTTGAGTGCTTTCTACCGCCCGCTGTCGAATCAGATTGATTCCCTTAGGGCCCACAGAATCTTGGATATACCGATTCGCTTTAGCCCAATCATTTTCCGCCGATGGGTAGGTATCTGGATGATCTGCTCGCGCAAGTGCCTCGCCGACCGTGCAGAGATCGTCGAAGGCGCGCCAACTCTCTAGTATGGGTGCTGCATCGGTACCCGTTTTCGGAAGGGCAGGCCGAAGAAGCCGCATCGCCAGCATGGTCGGAGAAAACCCCAGCTCCTTCGATAGCTCTATGTCGAGGGAGCTTGATTTTCCTAGAGAGCGAATGACTCGTGAATAGAGGGATGCGTAGTTCCAAGCGACTAAATTCAGGCCCACTTGTCGGATGAGCCCGTGGCAGAACCCCTTTTGCCCGTCAAGGCTAGCACTCTCGCTTAGAACCTGACTTGTTGCCGCAACAATACTTGTTTCACGTAGCCGTTCGAGCATAAGTGGATCACCCTGGGCGAGATTATGACTGCGGGGTAAGCCTTGCTCGGCTTGAAGAATTGCCCGCACCCTTTCGGCGCCGCTCCAGGTGATAAGTTGGATGGGGTCTGAGGACACTATTGCCGGAACACTTTCATTCTCGGCCGCAACGAGTAATTCTTTTACGCAGTAGGTAAAGAGCGCAAAGTCAGTTTTTAAATCCTCAATCAATCGTGGAAGGTTGTTTCTGTAAACGCCGCTTTCAAACCCCTTTGAAAGAAATGATAGCGTCGCCGCGCTTATTGGAAACCAATGCAGCGCCACGTGACTGGCTGCCCGCTCGAAGCGCCGCTCCGAGAACTCTTCAATTGGCATAGCGGTCTCGACCGGTCGA
>JAYVGZ010000448.1:0-4805 GCA_043771805.1 Pseudomonadota bacterium | reverse complement strand
AATGGAAAAGGTAGGCTTGAGAGAAACGGATCTTGACGAGTCGTTTATTCGGTCCTCGGGCCCTGGTGGGCAAAATACCAACAAGGCAGCCACATGTGTGCGGCTACGCCATATCCCCACGGGCATTGAAGTTAAAGCCCAACAAGAGCGCACACAGGGCCTAAACCGATTCTTTGCGCGTCGTATGTTGTGCGAGCGACTTGAGGCGCAGCTTTTGGGGGATGCATCTCCGGACAGCAAGGAGCGAGCGCGAATCAGGAAGCAGAAGAACAGACGAAGCCGGCGCAGTAAGGCGAAAGAGTGACGGTACCGATCATGTCAATCCGCATTCAAATCGCAGTGCTGAGAGCAGATCGGGAAGAAAGAAGCGATAGCCGCTCTCAAGCAATCGAGTGGGTACCGCGCGGGTGCTCGCCAGGAGTGCTGCGTCCGCCAATTCACCAAACGCGAGTGAGAGAATCTTGGCTGGTACGGGGAAAGTAGTAGGCCGGTGAATCACGGAACCAAAGGTCTTCGTGAACTCGGTGTTGGTAGCCGTGTTTGGCGCTACCACATTTACCGGCCCGTGCAGTTTCTCTGTAAAAAGAACGTGCTCGAATACTCCCAACACATCTTGAAGCGAGATCCAGCTCATATATTGAGTGCCGGATCCAAGACGACCGCCAAGACCGCAGTAAAACGGAATCCACATGCGCGCCAGAGCACCGCCAGCCGGGTTTAGTACAACGCCGAAGCGCAAATTAACGACGCGGGCTCCGGAAGACTTTGCCGCGACGGTTGCCTCCTCCCATTCACGACCAACATCGGCCAGAAAGCCTTCGCCGAGCTGTGAGGACTCAGAGATTTTTTCGTCCCCGCGCTCGCCGTAAATACCTATGGCCGAGGCGAACAGTGCAGTGCGAGTCTTGATCGTGCCATCTGCGATGAATTGCGAGAGCAGAGTCGTGCTGTTTACTCGGCTGGATCGAATTCGAGATTTTTTGAGTTCACTCCATCTACCGGAAGAGATGTCTTCGCCACCGAGGTGGATTACCGTATCCACCTCCGGCGTGGAAGCGATAGACCGCTTCTCCGGATCCCACTGAACTTCGTGCGGTGCTTTCGCTACGCGACGAACGAGTCGAGTCACCTCATGACCTCCGGTTCGTAAAAAAGCGACAAGTGCATTTCCGATAAATCCAGAGGAGCCCGAGATAAGAATTCGCTGCCGCGGTGAGGTGCTCCACCGCTGATGGAGCTCGAGATCCGATCGCAGAATTGAATGTCGATATTGAAACAGGCGCGTCAGCTCAGAGAGAAATAAGGACGATCCAAATGAAACTCCAAAAGGTAACTCAAAGCGAATTTCGTCTCTGAGGTGTGAGGTAGAGGGGGCTGTAGACGAAAAGAGATGCTGGTGCTTCCAAGAGCGAAATGGGCCTGAGATCTGAGTATCTACAAACGAAACATTCTTGCGGTACCCAGAGTGTTCCAGTAGCCACGGTATGCCAACGGGTCCAAGGGGAATCTGAATCTTAGCACGAGCCCCGTCAGTTATAGAGTTCGGTTTCTGAAGAACGCGTACAGGTCGCCAAGCCGGATTGAGCCTATCAAAAGCACCTGGGCGTTCGTGCCAGGCAAAAAGCTCTTCAACCGAGGTAGAAAAGGTTCCCTCATTAATGAATGTGAGAGTGCTCACGCCCGCTAACCGAGTATCCGCTTAACAACTTCGCTCGCGGTCTTACCGTCGTACTGGCCGGTATAGCCGTCTTTCAAGTTCTTCATCACGATACTTAGCGATATACCCGGTGTTGAGCTCTTCATCCCGGTCACAATCGCTTCTAAATCTTCGGCTGAGAGCTTTTTGGGGAGAAAGCTCTCAATGATTGCTATCTCTAAGAGTAGCTTCGCCTTCTCCTCAGGTCGGTTAGCTTGCTCCTCAAAAGTTACAGCTTCTTGCCTCTTTTTGAGCTCTCGCTGAATTATGGTGAGTTGGTCATTGACCGTGAGCTCCGATACCGACTTCTGCATCTCTTCGTACTGCATTTCCGAGAGGATCGACCGGATAGTATCGAGCCGAACACGATCTTGCGCTTTCATGGCGAGCTTAAGGTGTTCTTTGAGTTCTGCTTTCATAATAGGGAAGACTCTCGCCGGGTGTTACGAAAAGAGCAACCCGCGCTCTTGGCTATCACGCGGCTTTCGACGGATTGGCTTGGTAAGCTTCGATGAACGCTTGAAGCTTAGTAGCCGTTTCAACACTAATAAGATGTTCGGTCTTGCAGGCATCTATCTCAGCCTGCTCCGCGGTGACTTTTAAGACGTTCACCAAGAAGTCATTCAATACCTTCTTCCGCATCAGCACAGCGCGCGCCAGTGTCTCACCCTCCTCTGATAAGGCGAGAAATTTGTTCTCGTCCTCGATGATGAGGTGCTTCGCCTTAAGTGACTTTAGATTAATAGAGGCGCTGCCAGTGGTGATGTTCAGATCTCTGGCTACGTCAGTCACCCGTGCGTATCCACGCTTCTCTCGGAGCTCAAGGATCGCCAAGAGGTGGTGAGCCGCGCTGTGAGTGATGTTGTTCTCCTCAAACTTCTTCCACACGTCCATTGTGATGCACCTCGATCTTAAAGTGGTATTTAAACTTCAAGTATAGTTTTCTAGTGTAGGCGACGGATGTTATGTATGTCAAACTTTCGTTTGTTTCGCTAAGTGGTTGTTTATGATAATAACTTCTAAGGTTGATTTCATTTGCGTAGGCGTTCAGGGGTGGAGTTGAGGTCCGAGCAGCGTCCAGCCCCTCAGGGGCGGATTTGCGGATGCAAATCCGGGGTGAATACAGCTATCCGTTCACGAATTATAGCAAATGAGCGATTAGCTCGTTGTCGATGAAAGGCTCGCCTAGCGGTAATAATAGTTGCCGTAACGTTTTTGATTTGCGAATTAAATTTTACCCGTGAACGGATACTCCTTATCGAACGGACACATCACCCGCTTATGAGTTGTATGGATTCGTTAAAGATCGTTCCTAGAGCAACCAATCTCGTTAAGTTTGTTCTGCTGACCATCCTTTTCGCAGCCTTGCAGGCTCTTACCGGCAACCCGGTTGCCGCAATTGAGCGTCCAGAACAAGTTATCGACACCCAGGTTGGTGTCTTCACTAAACTAGGCACCCAAGTAGATCTAAACCGAGAGTTTACCGATTCGTCAGGGAAAGTAGCGACGCTTCGAGATTTCATGCAACCCGGGAAGCCGGCGATCATCGTACCGGTGTACTACCGTTGTCCGCGGTTGTGCGGGTTGGTTCTTGACGGTGTGATTGCCTTACTCAACAACCTCCCTCTTTCTCTAGGAAAGGAGTACTCGGTTCTTGCGGTAAGCTTCAATCCGGTCGAAAGATCAGAGGAAGCAAACGAGACCCGCGAAAAATTTCGTGGCCGAGTAACCGGGAGCACTTTGGAAGGGTATGATGCCTTCAAGTTTCTCGTCGGCAGTGCGGCAAATGTACAAGCGCTGATGGGCGAGCTTGGTTTCAAGTTTCTTCCGGACGGAGACGACTTTGCTCATTCCGCAGCGGTTATGATATTGACGCCCAGTGGAGAAATCTCGCAGTATTTCACCGGGATCGAATTTTCTCCTTGGGACGTGCGCCTTTCTTTGGTAGAGGCGTCAAACGGAGGAGTGGGAACGACAATAGATCACTTGCTTCTCTACTGCTTCAGGTTCGACTCACTCAAAGGCAAGTATACCTGGGCAGTGGTTGGCGTTTTGAGGATCGGGGGAATATTAACTCTGCTCGGTCTTGTAGCGGTGTACTTTTTCTTCGGTTCGAGGTTTAGTCGAGCCCGTTTAGGAAAGTAGCGCGCACGGATTTTTGAAAGTATCAGGACTTCTTATGCTGGGAATGTTGGGAGAACAGGGCTCCGATTTCGCCTACAAGGTCGATTTTGCGAACGACGTTGTGACGATTATCTCCGTTATCTGTACCGTCGGTATCGTTGGCGCGATGCTCTACTTCGCGGTGATCTATCGCCGTAAGGGGGGAGTCGACCATGAGACCCCGGCAATTGAGGGAAACAGCACACTTGAAGTCATTTGGACGGTCTTCCCGACGATCGTGTGTATATGGGTTGCCTACCTCGGTTACGAATCTTACGAGGTAATGCGAGAGGTACCTCCGGGAGCGATGGAGATCAACGTCACCGGACGCAAGTGGGCGTGGGACTTCCAGTACAAAAACGGCAAAAAAACTACCGGAGATCTGGTCGTACCAGTCGGTCAGGCGGTTAAGCTGGTGATGACGTCCAAAGACGTTCTTCACAGCTTCTTCGTTCCTGTGATGAGGACCAAAGCCGACGTGATTCCTGGCCGATATACTTACGAGTGGTTCAGGCCAATTAAGACCGGAGACTTTCAAGTTTTTTGCACTGAGTACTGTGGAGACGAGCATTCAAACATGCTTTCCCGCCTTAGGGTTCTCCCTCAAGCCGAGTTCGAAAGATGGCTTGCTGATGACAGTGAAGAGCGCAGAATGGCTGCATTAGGCCCGATCGAACAAGGTAAGGCTATCTACACAGGCAAGCAGTGCATCACTTGTCACTCCTTGGACGGAAGCCGCAAAGTAGGGCCGTCATGGCTGAAGCTGTTCGGTCGAGAAGCTAAATTCGCGGACGGAACAAGCGATAAGGCTGACGAGAACTACATCAAAGAATCGATTCTCGAACCTCAGAAACACATTGTAGAGGGATATCCAGCAGGTGGCATGCCGAGTTACGCAGGGCAACTTTCTGATGACGAGATTCACGGCGTAATTGAGTACATCAAG
>JAYVGZ010000447.1:0-9556 GCA_043771805.1 Pseudomonadota bacterium | reverse complement strand
CTAAAGTGTGTTAACTCATCAGGCGCTTGAATACGCCTCCCAAGCTTACCTTCTTCGCGCGCCGCCTTACGCAACCCCTCACGCACCGCGACGCTCGTGTCGGGCACGAACGCAAGCTGAAACCAGTCGACGTCAGGATTCGTCTCATCCCCACGCTCTACTAACTCTTTGCGCTCGACACTGTACCCGTCAATGAACTTAAGTTCTTTACCTCGCCTATCATTTTTTGGCGTGGTCCAGGTGAAGAGCATACCAGTAGCTACTGGTACTGCAGTGAACGATTCGACTGTCTTTGGCGCTACCATCTCGGGAGCAATAGGATCTGCAAACCTTCCGCAGCCGACCAAGAGGGAACACAGAAACCAGACGGCTACTCTCGAGAAGCTATGCACGAATCTACCTCGCATACACGCAAAAAAGCCTACCTTTCTTACCAGCCTTCTGGTCGCAACCGTTTCGAATACCCTACTTGTCCATGAATCCACGTAGCCGCTTACTACGGCTCGGGTGACGAAGCTTACGAAGTGCTTTCGCTTCGATCTGCCGAATACGTTCACGAGTAACGTCAAAGTTCTGCCCAACCTCTTCAAGAGTGTGATCGCTCTTTTCACCAATACCAAAACGCATCCGGAGAACCTTCTCTTCGCGCGGCGTTAACGTTGCTAGCACCTTTCGTGTTTGCTCTTGGAGGTTCATGTTCACGACGGCATTCGCCGGCGAGACAACACGTTTGTCTTCAATAAAGTCTCCAAGATGGGAATCCTCTTCCTCACCGATCGGCGTCTCAAGAGAAATCGGCTCCTTAGCGATCTTGAGTACCTTTCGAACCTTGTCGATCGGAATCTCCATCTTTATAGCGATCTCTTCTGGCGTCGGCTCACGTCCAAGCTCTTGAACAAGCTGCCGCGACGTTCGCACCAGTTTATTGATAGTCTCGATCATGTGTACAGGAATTCGGATGATGCGCGCCTGATCAGCGATAGCTCGCGTGATAGCCTGTCGTATCCACCACGTAGCGTAGGTCGAGAACTTGTAACCACGTTGGTACTCGAACTTGTCCACGGCCTTCATCAGACCGATGTTTCCTTCCTGAATAAGATCGAGGAACTGCAGCCCGCGATTCGTGTACTTTTTCGCAATCGATACCACTAGCCGAAGATTTGCCTCGATCAATTGATCTTTCGCTATACGCGCTCTGATCTCACCGTCTTTGAGAATCTTTACACTGAGGCCAAACGCCTCAACGCTCATCATCGATTTGAACTCAAGCGCCTGAACTTTTGAGAGCACTTCTCTCAACCGTTCTTCAAATGGCTTCATATCTTGGGTACGAAGTTTCATCCGCTTGCCGGCCCGCTTCACTGCAATCTGATCTTCAGAGAGAAGCTCTTGCACTGAATTCACGAGATCTTCAGGTGTGCCACCCAATTTTTTACAGATATTCGAGACCGAAGAGTAAAGCTCTTTCCGCTCGTCATCCGCCTCTTTGAGGGACTGGGTCATGCGCGTAAACTGCTTCTGGTTGAGGTTGAGCTCCTCTATCTTTCCAGCATTCTTGGCGAGTAACTTGAAGAATTTCTTCTCACGATCGGAGTCAATGCGCTTCTCAATTGGAAGCTCCACCAACTCCTCATACGCCTGTCGGGTATCACGAAGTGCCTTCTTGAAGGGGGTTGCCTGCAAAAGAAAATTTTTCTTCTGCTCCTCTTCTTCGATACTTTGAGCGGTTGGTTTCTGAGGTATCTCTTCGCCGTTCTCGTCGAACTTTGGTTCCTCTTCCTCTTCCTCTTCTTCCTCCTTCGGTGGAGCGTTCGGATCTACCTCTTCTTCCGCGAATAGATCTCTCAAACGGATCTCATCGTTCTTCACTTTCTCGAAGAGATCTACGACATACGTGAGTGAGAGCGGCTGCTTTAAAAGCTGATCACGAACCGCCAGGAGCCCAGACTCGATGCGCTTAGCAATTTCAACTTCACCTTCTCGAGTAAGGAGGCTGACATTACCCATCTCTCGAAGGTACTGCCGAACTGGATCGGTACTTCGTCCGAGCGAACCTGCCTCAAGCACCTCGGGCGCAGAGTCTGCTCCCGGTGGGCTCTCTGCATCTTCCTCTCTTGGATCCGCAGGCTGCTCAATAATATCTATGTCGTGCTCGCCGAAGCGCGCGACGACGTCCTCTACTTGATCTTCCGACATCACCTCGCCGGCAAGCGCCTCGTTAACCTCATCCATCGTGAGGTACCCTTTCTCTTTACCAATCTCGAGAAGGCGAGCTATACGGCTTTCAATATCGCCGCGCTCCTGAAGGTCGAGGGCAGCATCGACATCGGCGATCTCAGGCTCGATAACAACCTCGAAGTCTCCGAGCTCCGGAATTCCATCATCGAGGTCAGGGACGGCAATATCTCGCTCTATCCCCAGGTTGATTTTTCCACCTTCCTTCGCCTTCTTCGGCTCCTTGGTAAGCGGTTTAACGATTGCAACGGGCGGAGCATTTCCGACCTTTGATTTTTTGCCACTCTCAATACTCTTTGAATCTACTGACACAGACTTTGTCTTCTCCAGCTCTCGCTTTACTACTGCTTGATTTTTTGCGAGTAGCTCCTTGTTCGGGAACTTCTCAACCTTCATACCTCGCGCTTGAGGTACAACACCTAATTTACTACCTACCTTCTCAGTGATTAACCTATCCCCCGACTCCTTTCGATTGCTCGACTCCTTCTGATGTAACGGCTTTACGGCTGACTTTAATACCGGTTTCGGTGACCTATCCCGATCCCTTCCCCCGGCCGCCGCAATTCGCTTACGAGCTGCCTCCTTCAACGTTGAATTCTTCTTCAAACTCGAACTGACACCACGAGACGCTCCCGCAGGTTTTAGTTTTGAATTTCCTGGCTTCGATACCTTTCGAACTCCCTTGCGAGCCTCGCGGTTAGCTTTATTTTTAGCTCGCACCCGCTGGATACCCTTACCCCGGCTTGATGCCCCTTTTTTCTGCACGACCGTTTTCTGCACCACCGCAATCACTCCACTATAAGAAAAAATCTGACCGTGTTGCTCTCCATATACTCCGCGCCAGCAGCAATCGTTGCCCGAGCAATGATGGATTTTACGTTCGACTTGTGTCCCGAGAGCCCCTGATGGTTAGTAGCCGGGAAATAGTAGCCATTCGTGGTGGATAGGTCCAGCCCACTTAAAGAATACTGTTCGAAAAGGACGAGGCGGGAGGGGTCGTCCTCTTTTGCGCTACAAGCGCAAGGCCTCGCCGAGGCTTTCCACCCCCCAGGAAACGCATCGTGCTCGTGCTCGTGAACGTGCTCGTGAACGTGCTCGTGAACGTACCCCTCCCCGAAGAATCCGGGCAGTTATTATCACTTTCCTCCATGGAAACCTGCACCGAGCTCCTTTCCGGGAGTTTTGAGCCGGGACAGGGTTCGCCGCCCCTTCTCTAATTCCCTGATTTCGCCTCCTGGATCTGGCGTTGAATGCTAAGGTCTCTCTGGGAGAGTTCGGTCTGCCTCTCTGAGTCATTTCCCGCCTCAGCCGACTCTTTCTTAATCTCACTAGCAAGCCGCCCCAGGTGTTCAAGCCTCATCGCCTTAAGTGACCCATGGTAGACTTCCTTCATCTCTACCCCCGACTGCACCCGCAGGTAGGCGTCCTTCCACAGTTCACGCCAGCTAGTGCCGTAGGTAGAAAGGAGCGCTCGTACCACTACGCGTTGCTGGGCCTCATCATCGGGATAGCTCTTAAAGATCTCAAAGAGCTCAGAGGCAAATCGAACACTTTCGGGCTGAAGTTGTGCACACAACTCAGGGTTACGTATCAGCTCCGGGAGGATCTCCTGTTTCAGAACCATTACTGCACGAAGAATTTCTACGTCGGTGCGGGGTAGCTGGTCGATCGTCCGAATGGCCCCGGGCTCACTCGTAAGTTCGCTAGCAGCTTCCTCTCCATCATTGGCCCCTTCCGCCTCAGAGGCGTGCGAATTATCCTGTGTCCCCTTGGCTTCAAACGTGTCTTTGCGCCCCGCTCCCTGGGCGCCGGTAAGGCGTTCAAGCTGCTGGGCATCGACCCCGAGACGACGCGCGGCCCTTAGGGTAAGTGCCGTTCGCGCTACCTCACTTTCTACCGGAGCAAGGGCTTTCGCCACTTCATCGCACAATTTTCCGAGCAGATTAGCCCCTGGCTTCTCTGCAGGTGAGCACCCAAATCTCGTGAAGAGGCCCTCTACAAAGACATCAATTAGCTCTGCGCGGGGCAGCCCTTTCAAAGCCTCTTGAGTCTCTCCCCCGTGATTTCGAGCGAGATCATCTGGGTCAACCCCATCGGGAAGAAAACAAACTGCGAGGTCAACCGGCGCATTCCTCGAAACAAGGAATGATTTCGCGGCCGCGCCCCTCCCAGCCGAATCTCCATCGAACAGAAGCTGAATGCGGCTACACACCCCCGAGAACCGCTTGATATGCTGCTCAGTCATCGCAGTTCCACAGCACGCCACGACGTTCCTCACTCCAGCTATCCAAAGCCCTACAACATCCATGTACCCTTCAACGACGTACACTTCTTTTGAAGTTCGGATTCCGTCCATCGCCTGAGGTAAGCCGTAAATTGTGCGACTTTTCTGATACAGGGGCGATTCCGGAGAGTTCAGGTACTTCGGGGCCTGCTCCTCATAGTTGGACTCGAGAACACCTGGGATTAGGCGCCCACCGAAGGCTGCAATACGCGAGGAGTCTACAAAGATAGGGAAAATTAAACGTCCTCGGAACAGCTCATACATGTCACCGGAGGCACTGCGCCGAACCAGCCCTGTCATCAATATGGATTCGTCATCGAAGCCGTCTTTCCGGAGCACCGACAAGAGAGCCCCCCGCTGCACCGGGCTGTATCCAATTCCGAAGCCATTAATCGCTTCAGCAGTGAGAGCCCGCTTCTTTAGATACTCTCCGACGGTTTTAAATTCTCCAGCCCCACCCCGGACTTTAGCGAGCGAATGGCGAAAATACAGAAACGCCGCACGAGAGATCGCGAAAAGCTTCTCGCGATCTACAGCGGGACCGCTACGGCCCTTCACTTTGTCGTGTTTCAGCTCAATGTGGAAACGGCTTGCGAGGTACTCGACTGCATCTGGAAAAGTCATTGCGCGCGTGGCCATGACGAACGAAATAACGTTTCCTGCCGCTCCGCACCCGAAACAGGTGTAGGTATTTGAGGAATCTCGCACGAAGAAAGAGGGAGATTTCTCGGAGTGAAAAGGACATAACCCGGAAAAATACATCCCAGCCCGCCTCAGTTGAACGGTCTCAGAGACTACCTCAACGATATTGGCCTCAGATTTGACGCGCTCAATACTTTCTTGGGCAATCACAGAGAGAGTACCTCCGAATAGACTCTGACTTAGCGCTTAGGGTTTGTACTTCGATCGCGGAGCGCAAAGCCCTGCTGACTCACCCACTTCAGGACTACTCTGCTGGCGCAGCTTCCGCCTCGGCATCATCTTCGTACTGAACAAAGATCTCTAGCACCTCGTACTCTTTCGCCCCGGTCGGGAGAGCAATCCGAGCGACATCCCCAGCCTCTTTTCCTATGAGAAACTTCCCTAATGGGGCTTCGTAAGAGATCCAACCTTTCTCAACATCCGACTCTTCATTACCGTAGATGCTAATGACTCTCTGTTCACCGGTATCAACGTCCTCAATTCGGACTGAAGACCCGAACACGACACGGGCGGGGGCACCGAGTTTCCGCGGATCAATTATCTCTGCCGTCGAGAGTTTAGCTTCGATGTCCCGAATGCGAGCCTCATTCATACCAGACTTCGCTTTTGCCGCGTCGTAATCCCCGTTCTCAGAAAGGTCGCCGTGGCCGCGCGCGGTCTCAATCATCCGAGCTATCTCGGGTCGCATCGCCTTAAGCTTCAGAAGCTCTGAACGCAAACCCGCATAGCCGCGTGGTGTCATCGGTCTCTTCATTCTCGTGCCCTCCTCTAGATGCCGCAGGGCACCAGCTCCGATTACTATACCGTTTTCCAAAGGTCCGTAGCGAAACCCCGGCTTTTGAAAAACGGTATCGATCCGCGCTCCGTATTATGTCTTTGGAATGACAGTTAGGGTCTCGCGAAGGCGGGATAGTACCGCATCCCGACCGAGAACTGCAAACGATTCAAACAGAGGCGGTGTGATAGTTTTCCCGGTAACTGCGACCCGTAGAACTACGAAACAGGGTCCCGCTTTCATCCCCAGCTCTTCTGCTATGCTGCGAAGTGCGACATCGATAGCCGGAACGGTAAATTCTGCGAGCGCCTCAATTTTTTCAATTGCACGGTTAATGATCTCAGTCGCCTTTAGGCCGTCGACACCCTTGTGAAACATCGCTTCCATCTGTCGCTCTAGAGGCTTATCTGCCAAGAACTCAACCATTCCGGGAACTTCAGTCAGCACCTTCACACGCTCCTGAACATGCACAGCCAGAGCGGCGAAGTCCTCTGCCGGTACACTGACGCCAACTGCATCCAGGAACGGTCTGGAACGGGCTATAAACTCCTCGACGGGTAGATTTCGAACGTATACGCCGTTCATCCATAAGAGCTTTGTCGGATCAAACACACCGCTTGCCTGGTTTATCTGCTGAAGCGAAAAAGCTTGTGTCAGTTGCTCGACAGAGAATACCTCTTGCTCACTCCCTTCTCCCGGAGACCAACCAACCAGAGATACAAAGTTCATCAAGGCCTCAGGAAGATACCCCTGCTCCCGTAGCTCGGACGATTTTGGAGCGCCGTGACGCTTCGAAAGCTTCTTACCATCGGGACCGTTGATCACCGGAAGGTGTGCGAAGGTGACGGGCTCCCACCCTAGCGCCTCATAAAGCAGGATATGAAGCGGCGCTGACGAAAGCCATTCAATGCCCCGCAACGCGTGAGTAATCTTCATGTCATGGTCATCCACCACTACAGCCAAGTGGTAGGTCGGGAAGCGGTCGCTCTTAAGAATAACAGAGTCACGCAGGGGAATGGAGTCCCATGTCACCCGGCCACGGATGGCGTCGACAAACGTTACTGTTCTCTTCAGCGGAATCTTAAATCGAATCGCGTGTTTTACATCCTTGGATACATTTCTCGTGCGGCAGTAACCGGAGTATCCCGGAAGCTCCTTGCGGGCCATCTGATCGAGCCGCTCCTTCTCGAGCATCTCCGAGGTGCAATCACACCGGTAAGCATGTCCAGACTCAATCAGCTGCTCTGCTACTTCTTGATAGCGAGGAAGCCTGAGACTTTGAATGTAGGGGCCAAACTCTCCGGGTAAATCAGGGCACCCTTCCCACGCCTCCCCGACCTTCTCGAGATCAGCGCGACTCGGGCCCTCATCCACCGTGATACCAAACCACGCGAGCTCTTCGATGATGAATCGGATTGCACCGGGGACAAGCCTTTCTCGATCTGTGTCTTCAATCCTTAGAAGAAATTTTCCTCCGAAGTGCTTGGCGAAAAGCCACGCGTAGAAAGCTGTACGGAAACCACCAATATGTTGAAATCCCGTTGGACTGGGGGCAAAGCGAGTTCTTACTTCTGTCATAGTTGGCTTCCTTGTTGTGCCCGCGACTTATGGCACATTTTAAAGGAAAAGTAACCAGGGCGGAATCCCGACCTACCCCAGCCGAATCTCGACCGCATCGCAAGCCGCGCGGGCCTTTGCCCTTGCGTCCTCTACGGTCTCATCAAGAGCGAGGGCCACGCCCATGCGTCGGTGCCCTGAAACTTCTGGCTTACCGAAAAGCCGTAATGCAGTTCCCGGATGGACTAGGGCCCCTTCGATTGCACAGAACGTAATATCCTTTGAGTCTCCGTGCACCAGCAACGCGCACGATGCCGCAGGGCCATACTGGCGGATGGATGGAATCGGAAGCCCGAGCAGCGCGCGCGCGTGGAGCGCAAACTCAGAGAGATCTTGCGATATCAGGGTCACAAGCCCGGTATCGTGAGGGCGAGGACTCACCTCGCTGAAGTACACCTCTTCACCGTCAACGAAGAGTTCAACACCAAAAATTCCGTAGCCGCCAAGCTCACTCGTTACTACCGAGGCTATCCGCTGTGCCTCCTTTAGTACTAGCGGAGGCATCGGGTGCGGCTGCCACGATTCACGGTAGTCACCGTCGATCTGCAGATGTCCGATCGGCTCGCAAAACGAAGTCCCTCCAGCGTGCCTGACCGTAAGAAGTGTAATCTCGTAATCGAACGGTACAAACGCTTCAATAATGACGCGTCCAGCCCCTGCACGGCTACCGCTCTGGGCGTACTCCCACGCCTCCTCTATTTTCTCGGAATCACGAACGACACTCTGCCCCTTCCCGGAGGAACTCATAATCGGCTTCACCACGCAAGGTAACCCAACTACCTCGATAGCCGTTCGGAAAGTTTCTTTCGAATCGGCAAACTGGTACCGAGATGTCTTTAGTGAGAGCGTCTCTGCAGCGAGCCTACGAATTCCCTCACGATTCATAGTGAGGTGCGCAGCTCGGGCAGTTGGGGTAACCCTGAATCCCTCCTGCTCTAATTCGACCAAGGTCGTAGTAGAAATGGCCTCAATCTCAGGCACAATGATATCCGGCCTCTCGAGTTCAATTACGCTTCTAAGCGCTTCTGCATCGAGCATATTGACTACGTGGCTCGTGTGAGCAACCTGCATACCCGGCGCACCCGCATACCGGTCAACCACCACGCACTCAACACCGAAGCGTTGCAGTTCGATGATGACTTCTTTTGCAAGCTCACCGGCTCCACAGAGAAGCACCTTGGTTCTACTCTTTCGACCGGGTGTACCAATATCAACCACAAGCGCTCCACAAAATTGCGTAATTGCCGCCACTACTGCGAACGAGGCATACCGCCGAAGAGTGGAAGATTCAAGTGGTCGCGGAGGGATGTGTTCGCTCGATATGCTTAGCTTTCAACGTTGAGGAGGGTGGCAAACTCCTCTTCAGTCAGTATTGGGACTCCATTCTTACGTGCAGCGTCGAGCTTCGATCCGCCATTTTCGCCCGCAACGAGAAAATCCGTCTTCTTGCTCACTGACGATGACACTTTTCCACCGAGCGCAAGAATCTGTGCCTCTGCGTCTTTGCGGCCCATCGTCGCAAGGGAGCCTGTTATAACAAATGTCTTACCGGCAACAACGGCGTTACTCACGTTCGGCGCCGAAACAGGCACTGGAGCTACTCCGACCTCCAACAGCCGCCTCACCCCTTCCACCTCGTCTTGTTCGGCCAAGAAAGATACAATCGAGCGGGCAGTTTCCGGCCCAACGTCATCGAGTGATAACAACTCCTCTTCCGTCAGCGCCAGAAACGCCGCTACCCCTTTGCAGTGACGTCCAAGTACTGTAGCAGTCCTCGATCCTACGTGACGGATTCCGAGCCCAAAAATAAATCGATCGAGGTCTCGCTTCTTGCTGTCTTGGATTGCCTCAAGGAGATTCTTACTCGAGAGTTCCCCCATTCGCGGCAATTTCTGGAGTTGCTCAAGGGAGAGCGTATAGAGGCTCGAAAGCTCCGTCACCAG
>JAYVGZ010000446.1:0-12449 GCA_043771805.1 Pseudomonadota bacterium | reverse complement strand
TAGGCTCTGATCTTCAGCGGCCTTCGGCGCCGACACGTTATCGTGTAATAGAGGGTAGGACAATGCGCGATACTTTATAAGGAATGAGCCTGCGTGACGCCCAGCGAAAGGTTCTTTTTTAAATAGTTCACGGTCGCCTCGACTCGATGAATCTCTCCAGCATGGGGTGACTCGACAAACTGCGGCGCTAGGTGCCACAACCACGCGTCCTTTCGTTGCCCGTCTCCCAACTCGGCCCACATTTGCCGGGCGCGGCCGAAAAGCGCTGTTTCTACGAGCCACTGACTCTCCTCAACTGTGTAGTGGTAGTACTCTGTATCGGTAACGGCAACGGTCCACTCAGCCAAGCTTTCTTTGAGCCCCGCCAGATGCGCCTCTTGCAGCCGCCCCATCGTAATCTCAAGGACATCTTTCATTTCATTTGTCGGAGACGGAAAGCGATTTAGAAATCGATCCCTCCAGTACAGAGGCAGCTGTCCTAAAATATTGAGCGACACAACGCCGTCGAATCCCTCCAGTGTCCACCCCGGCTGTACCGCCGCGAGACTTCCCAGCGTTCCGACCGGGTCTCGTCGTGCCGCACGCGATTTAAGTGCCTTGCTCCATGCGCCGAGGGAATTCGTTACGTCTTCAATCCGAAAGACTGTGCGTCTTCGATCCTGCGAGGTAAGAGCCGCCCGCCAGTGTGGAACTGCGCTCGGATCTGAATCGAATAGGTGCACCTGTTCACAAGATGCAAGAAGAGAGCGAAGATCTATATCAAGCAGTCTACCAGCCCCTAACACAGCAACTTTCTTCGCCGGACGCGTCGCACTTCTTACGAATTCGCTGGTCAACTGCAAGTGAGGCTCCCACCACGGCCGACACCGCTCGTAGCGCCCGGCTATACCGGCACCCATCCGAATGAAATCGCGCCACTGCCAGGCCCTATAAAGCGAATTCAGCACACAATGTTCCCTAAAGAAGCAGCTAACGATCTGCCGCGGCCCCCCAAGAGCCCTCTCACTTTGGGATGCCCGGGCTTCTGTCTTTGATCCTCCTTCTAGTATAAAATCGGAAAACGGTCATGAGAGCGACGACCCGAACAACCATTTATTGAGACGAGTTTGCAGATGAGCTGGGAGAATCAATACATGCACCTGGTTACGACCAAACCAGGGCTGATCGTATCGGAGCAAGACCGCCAGCTAACCGCTGACTCGGCGCGAGCGATTGAAACGAAACTCGGTTTATTTCCAAGATGTTACGTAGAGCTCGGCTCAGGCTCCGGAATGCACCTTTTGCGCCTTGCAGAATTGAACCCCGACACTCTCTGCATAGGATTTGAGATCAGATTCAAGAGGGCGTTCCGTACCGGCGAGAAGGCTGAGAGAGACGGGTTACATAATCTTCTCGTGCTACGCAGTGATGCGCGCACCATTAACTCCCTCTTTAAGCCGAGGCAAGTCGATGGTTACTTTATCAACTATCCAGACCCGTGGGCTAAGCGCCGGTGGCTGAAGAATAGGTTGGTCAACCCGGCGCTGTTGGACGGGATGGCGTCAACACTGAAGCCTGGGGGCTTCCTTCGTTATAAAACTGACCACCACGAATACTTCGGGTCTACCCTGCCCCTCTTTTCGCCGGAACGATGGTTGATAACCAAAACAACCAACAACCTACTTGAAAGTTCCTATGTGGCAGAGAATATCCCAACAGAGTTCGAGGGACTTTTTAAGTCGCAGGGTCGGCCTCTTTGCATGATGGAAGCAACTTTGCGTTAGCGTGCATCATAAGGATTCGGACCCGAGGGCCATTCTTTATGATTACACTTCGAAATGTCTGCAAAAACTACGGAAGCTTCCAGGCCGTAAACGATGTCTCGCTTGATATCGTTCCTGGCGAAATATTTGCGTTCCTGGGCGTTAACGGGGCAGGGAAAACGACCACGATTCGAATGATGACCGGGATCCTGCGCCCAACGTCCGGCGCAATTTTCTTGGGGGGGTACAACCTCCTCTCTGAGCCCTTGCAAGCAAAGGCAATAACCGGATACGTCCCGGATCGCCCGAACCTTTACCCAAAGCTGACAGGCAGAGAGTTTCTCTATTTCATCTGTGACATTTACCGAATGTCGCCGAAGGATGCGGAAGCCCGAATAGACGAGTCACTGGAGGAGTACGGCCTTAAGGATTGGCAGGACGAGTTAATTGAGAGTTACTCGCACGGCATGAAGCAGCGCCTCGCTACCTGTGCAGCCCTTGTGCACAATCCGAAGGTTCTCATCGTTGATGAGCCGATGGTTGGCCTTGACCCACACGGTGCGAAAATGTTGAAGGAAGCTTTCAAACGGTACGCGGCCGCAGGGATGACCATTTTTCTCTCGACCCATTCATTAAATGTTGCTGAAGAGGTAGCAGACCGATTGGCGATCATACAGAAGGGCTCGATTCTTACGGTCGGAACTTTGAGTGACATACGTGACCTCACCGGGCAACGAGATGAGGGGCTTGAGCATATGTTTCTCGAGCTTACGTCATCCGCCCCAGGTCACTAAGGTGATCGGGGTAGTGCCGCCGGAGATTCGCGCACAATGAAATTGTATCCCACGTTGCTGACGCCAAAAATTGCAAGCCTTAAGAATCGTTGGTTGAGGCGCGGGAAGAACAGCACCAAAGAGTATGTGTCCCTCGCGGCTTCAATCGTCATGATGGTGGCGATATATTACTCGACACTCTCTGCGCTTGCAGATACCACAAAGATGTTCGGTGATGCTGGCCTGGCCCCCTCGATTCCTCTCAGGATGGTTTTGACCACCCTTTTTCTGATGCTGTTCCTCTCGTCCAGCGTCACAGCGCTCGGAGCGCTCTTTCTCTCTCGCGATCTGGATCTGATTCTCTCTTCACCCATCACCCGCAAAGCGTTTCTCGGCGGCAAGATAGGAGAGGTCATCTTAGCATCATCCTGGATGTTGGTGCTCTTTGGATTCCCTACCCTGCTCGCGTTTGGTACCTTCTTCAAGGCGGACGCAGCCTACTACCTTGTATCACCACTACTCTGCGCTTCTCTTTTACTAATTCCATCAGTGGCATCGATCCTCGTAGCCACTCTATTCGGTGCCGTGGTTCCACCCAATAGAGGTCGGGAAGTCTTCTTGATGCTCTTCTTGCTCTCTCTCGGCCTGTTCTTCTTCTACCTGGGAGCGCCTCAACCTGCGATGTCATCGAGTAACGACAATGCAGCGCTTGCGTCGTTTGCTAGCTTCTCTGCAGCATCGGCTGTTCCCTGGGCTCCGAGCTCTATCTGTGCAGAGGCACTGAGCGATCTGATCGCGGGGGGGTACGAGACAGCGCTACTAGCGATATTTCTTTTTGCAGTCGTCAGTGTGGGCATCGGAATTCTCGCTCTTTGGTCGATGGAAATATTTTTCGAACGTGCGTATACCCAGGCACAATCGCAACGTTCACATCTGCGAATTAACAGCCGGCTATCACACACACTCTCATCATTGATTCTTCCGTTTATGCGCCCGGCTCACCGGGCAATTTTGGAGAAGGAGTTCAAACTTTTCTCGCGTGATATCACTCACACCGTGCAGCTCGGAATGCTCTTGGGAGTCTGTTTTGTGTATCTCTACAATTTCCGAATGCTCAGGAATCCAGAGAATCTGGCCCCAGAGTTTCTAAAGTACTGGCATGCCTTCCTTATGCTTTGCAACGTGGCGCTGAGCTCCATGGTGGTGACCTCGATCTGCACGCGCTTTGTCTTTCCCTCTGTCTCGCTGGAGGGGGCTTCGTTCTGGGTGCTTCAGTGTTCTCCTCTCAGTATGACAGACGTCCTACGTACAAAGTTTCGTGCCTGGTTCGTTCCGCTTGCAGGCATGAGCTCCGTGATCTTCGTTTCTGGAGCCCTTGCCTTGAATGCAGACGGGCCTCTTGTTCTTGGAACATGTCTCGCCGGCGTGATTCTGTGTTACGGACTTGTAGCGCTCAGTATAGGCCTCGGAGCTATTTTCTCGCAGTTTGATTGGGAGTACTCAGCTCAAGTCTCAACGACTCTGGGTAGTTTCATCCTCATGTTCGCAAGCATGGTGGTACTTGTTGTTGATATGATACCGATCGGAATTATGTTTGCCTCGTACGGCCTACTCCCCGAATACAGTCTCGGAGGAGACGCTCGACATTGGTTGGTGATGGTGTCGTGCCTTCTTATGCTCTTTTTTATTAACCGAGTACTAGCGGCCTGGTCACTCTCAGCAGGGGCAAAGTCCCTTCAGCCCCGGTAAGTTCCTCAGGGTGCTGGCTCTTCTTATGAAATTAAGTAAAGTAGTGGTGTTGTTGAGCCGTACTTCCCTTGATGAGCAATCTTTAACGGGAATCGGTCCAAGGTATGAATCCGCGTACACTCTTTGCCTCTGGTGCTGGATAGTGTGTTAATCCCCTGTCGGGTTCGCCCGTCAGAAGTTTTCTCTCTTGAGGGAGACCCTGTATGTACTCAAAAATCCTCGCTGTTCTCTGCGCTATCGGCTGCATCGTGCTTTTACAGACTGAAAGTGGTGCGCAAAAAAGGGCTAGCGCTGCTCGGTTCCGCGGGATGACCTATTCGGCCAACAGTGCGAGCGACTTGCAGGACCTCAGGGCAATAGGTGCCAACGTGGTGGTTCTTCAGTTGACGATCCCCGCTAACCTCGTCGATTCCGCATCAGTTACAGAATACCGAATCCTCCTGGACAACACACTTAAGACAGTTGACCCCTTGGTAGAGATCTGCGGAGCTATCGGACTAAAGATGCTTTTGGTGCTATCAAGCCCACCCGGTGGGGCCGTTTCAATTGCCACCCCCCCATTACATAGAGTTTTTGCCGAGAAGGCATTCCAAGATGAGCTGTTTACTACTTGGCAGACCATTACGACCCGGTACAAAGGGAAACCTGGCATCCTAGCGTTCGATCTACTCAACGAGCCCCAGCAGCGTTCGGTTGCTCCAGGACTCGATTCATGGAAGGCCCTGGCTCCGAAACTTATTCAGGTGGTGCGTGCAATTGATCCTGACCGCTATATTTACATTGAGCCACCATACGGAAATCCAGACCTCCTTTCAAAGAAGACCGCTATCGTAAAGACAGCGAACGTTGGCTACAACATCCACACTTACTTCCCCTCGAAATTCCGTAGCCAAGGCCTCGACGGCCGTCCAATCGATGTTTCGTATCCCAAGGGAAAGTTTAATAAGAGCCAGCTGAAGAAGAGTGTCGCGAAAGTGATTCTTTTCCAGAAACGAAACAAAGTACCAGTCATTATCGGAGAGTTCGCGGCACCTCGCTGGGCTCCGAATCAAAGTTCATTCCGCTATCTAAGAGACTACATCAATATCTTTGAATCTCAGAAATGGAGCTGGATGTTACATGCCTGGAGAGAAGCTGACGTTTGGAGCATCGAGCATTCAGACGATCCGAGCGATCCGAATCCGAGCACTACGAAGACTGATCGCCAGACCCTTATTGAAGGTTATTTTTCTCGAAATCCTTGAGGCGATGGGAGAGAGGAAATACCTCTCGCGTGATCAGCATTGGATGTCGGTCAGTTTCAGCCAGCAGTAGTACCAAACTCGCTAACTGTCGTTCGATAAGTGCAGGGTGTTAACGGATGTAGTGATTCGTGAAGTTGTTGCGCCGAGTTAGGGCGGTACCTGGCTAGTTCGGCTCGGTACTATGAAATTAGATTCAGAGTTATGCCGGCACTTTTTCGAATTGACGTCGCTTTAGAGGCTCGCCAGCCAGAGAAAAGTAGAAGCCACTGAGAGAAGGTTCTTTACAGTTGGGGGCCACCTACTAGTCTAGAATAATCCTTAGCTTTCAAGAAAGTACTAGGTAAGATATAGTAACTAAATGCTACCTAGTGTTTCACGGGTTTCTAACCCATCAATACTACTACTAAAAAATGCATCCGTATTGCTGCTTGGCCCTCGGGGTACTGGTAAAACCGCTCTTATCAATCAGACTCTCCTAGGAATAGCTAACCATTTTAAGATTGACTTGCTTAGCGGAAGAGACTTTCAGCGCTACTTAAACGAACCCGATCGGCTTATTCAAGAGGTACAGCAGCGCCTCTCTGACAAATCTGAGAAGTTAATTGTCTCGATAGATGAGGTTCAGAAAGTTCCTGCGATCCTCGACAACGTGCATGCACTGATCGAGGCTCACAAGGGCAGGTTAGTTTTTCTTCTATCAGGTTCCAGTGCTCGCAAACTGAGGCGAAGCGGCGCGAATCTACTCGCTGGGAGGGCGATTAGCCAATACCTTCATCCGCTAAATCAACTAGAGATCAACCTAAATCTTTCTAAGGCTATCCATTTCGGAACACTACCTGGAGTGTACCTCGAGGAACAGGATCTAGCTGTTCTGCGACTTGAGACGTATGTGGCAACGTATTTACGTGAGGAGATTCAACAAGAATCAATCGTTAGAGCGATCGATCGTTTTAGTAAATTTTTAGAGTTCGCTGGCCAAGTGAATGGCGAGCCGGTGAATTTTTCTAAACTCGGAAAGCAGATCGGAATCGCAGGCAAAACGGTTCAAGAGTATTACTCAATACTCGTTGATACTCTGATAGCATTCCAACTTCCTGGGTGGTCACAGTCTCTAAAGAAACAGCTTCTTGTTGCGCCGAAGTACTATCTATTCGACACAGGCGTGCTTAATGGTATCAACGGATACCTTCGTCTTGATATCAAAGAGAGCAGTTTTTTGTATGGCAGACTCTTTGAAACATTTGTGATTACGCAAACATTTGCAGCCAATAATTATCAAGATCTGGGTTGTAAAATGTTCTACTGGCGCGATCGCAACGGAAGAGAAGTCGATCTTGTTATCGCCCGAAATCTCTCGACACCGGTGGCCGCAGTCGAGATTAAATCTGGTTCGTCCCCAAGCGCGGCTGACTGCTCAGGTTTGTTGGTTTTTGCGGAAGACTACCCGGACGTTCCACTGTTTTGTGTGTGCACTACACCGCGCGCCTATACAGAGGGGAGGATTATGTTTCTTCCTTGGCAGGAGTATGTAGTTAATCTTAGGTCGAGGATTAACGATTAGAAGTTCAATAGATCCGTCTCTGCATTCCAAGTGGGGTCACTTAAATTTTGAGATCAGTCACGCCTGCGAGCCTGCTCAGATGCCGGACGAGCCTTGCGATAGCCTTATAACTATCCGAGAGCTCTTGTAGTGAATGAACCGTGACCAACGCCTCAAGTAATAAATGGAATTGATAATTCGATATACAGGGCCCCCATGACCAAGTGGAATGAGGATAGGTCAGGCAAATCGGGATCGTGTATTAACTCCGACCCGAACCCGCGCATAAACGCCGAAGTTGGTTATACCCAGCGCCGCCTAGGTTCATAGGAACCGTACCCGCTTATCCCGCCGATAGTCCTCAGCGCTGCAATCGTTCTTTGCCTCGAAGGCGTATTCGAAAGAGCATTGTTATAGTGTCAAGTTCAGCGACGAGTGGATATTACTCGTCGAAATCAAGGGCCGACTCTAAGCGATCCAACGCGGAACTCACGAAGCCGCTACCCCCTCAGACACCACATGACGTAAGGCTCTACCTGGCACATTATTCTTGGCGCCACTTCAACTTCTTCGCGCTCCCGGCGTGTAATCAAAACTAGATCTCGTATCCCGAGCTCGCGATGTGCCTGGTAAAGCCCATTCAATTCACGCGCTCTCGTTGCTGGGTTCTGGATCGATTCAGCGACCTGCACAGCGAGTACAGGCACACGACCTTCTACAACTACGAAATCTACTTCACCAAGGTCTTCCGCTTTCCAGTAGTAAATCTCAGCTCTCGGAAATTTTCTCTTTAACTCATGCAGAACCACCGTTTCGAACAATGCACCATCTATTCCACCCTCAGTTCGCGAAATACTTCGCGCCATGGCGTGATCTACGCAGTAGAACTTCGGATGGCTGCGCATCTTCTTCCGCGCAGAGCGGTGATAACCCCGAATCTCTTCAAAGAGAAAGGTCTCTTTCATGAACTCTATGTAGTTTTTTAAATACTGGGCCTTACTGAGTTCCAATAGTCGTGAGGACCGCTCTACATTGAAGCTACGCGAGTTTTCCGAGGCGAGGAGTATCCCTAAATCCAGTATAGTAGCCGGACGCCGAATGCCTTTGCGTACTACAATATCGCGAGTAATTATGTCCCGGAAGTATTCTGGTAATAATGCGACGTTCTGATCCAGGAAAACTTGAGGAAATGCCCCGTACAAGAAGAATTCGTTAAACTTCGCTTGGAGAAATGAAACCTGCTCGATCGTTAATTCTTCCTGAGGCCCCAGCCGCGCTTCAACGATTTCGCGGAATGAAAGAGGGGTAAGGTGAAGCTTCAAGTTACGCCCAGTGAGAAGAGTTGCGAGCTCTGAGCTCAGCATTCGAGAGTTAGAGCCGGTTACGACTACTTTCAGACCTCTTTTCTTACAGAGGTGATTGATCCATGACTCCCAGCCTTCAACGAGCTGAATCTCGTCATACAGAACGTAGGCTTCCGCCGGATCGTGGCCGAGCTGTTCAAGCCAGATCGAGTAGCACCGCTCAAAATCTTCTACTGAGAAGTGGAAGAATCGCGGGTCATCGAGGCTGAGGTAATGCACGGGAATACTCCTCAGATCGGCAATCTGCTTTAGAAGAGTTGATTTCCCGCACCGCCTCACTCCCGTAATAACCGTCACGATTCCGGTCGACTTGAAGTGTTCTTCGAGTTTTACCGCCCGCTGAAGGCTCCGAGGGCTCTTGGAGAACGATAGTGCTTGCTCGGCAAGGACACGTTTAATCACAGCAATATCAATCATTTAAGATATATACCCTACTATACTAGGGTGATTATATCATTAACATGAACTTATACTAGGTTGAATTTATAGAATGTCACGCGACTGCTGCGGGCCTGTGCTCGGGGCGGAAGAATCAAAAAGCTCAATATCCGCGGGTGCGCTCTCATCGGATTTTTGACGCCACCACACACTCCTCGCCACCGAGCACATAAACGATCACTTCCGGGTCAAGGCTCACACGACGAAAGCCGGTTTCGATAAGCAGTCGATCGTGAACAATAGGAGAGGTAGTCTCAAGAAGTAATCGGTCTGCTTTCAGCTGACACCAACCTAACAATAATTGCTCTCGCGAAAACACCCCATGCCCCGACAACCATCGCACGAACGGATTGCGATTTACCCCTTTTTGCAAGAACCTTGGCCGCCGAGAGAGAAAGCCACCGATAAGCGGCTTATGATGGATAGTCTGCCTAAACATTGCGCGCTGCGGTATCGCTGCCTGATCGACAACAGCGCGCACGGAAGGATCGAGTCGCAAGGCGATAAGAGATTCGCTTTCAACCTCCATCCGAGTCGGCGTTGGCGCATGCGGCGCGTATTCAAATACAACCGTGAGGAGTATGCCGATCACCGCATAACGACATCCCCGTTCCTGCAGAAGTGAAACACCGCGACTCGCAAGGCAAAAAAGCAAGACCGATACCAGCAGACCAAACCGCACCGGCACCGAGGGAAAGAACGGAAGTACTGATCGAAGCAAGGAGTCATGGGTCATCCGCATAACTCCTGCTCCACCAAAGTTCAGTACCGGCCCAAAGCTCAGGACCAAAAAGCAGAGAGTCAGGAGCACTATACCCGTGGAGATAACTCGCTCTCTCCCTCTACTAAGCCAAAGCGCAATACCCGCCAGAAATATTACACTGTACCCAAGATACAGACTCGACTCACCAGCATGAAGCGAAACAGTGCTACGCAAGTTAGCAAAGAGGGGAATGTCACCAATGAGACGGTTACCGCTCGGCACTAAGAAACTTACCATATCCGCAGAATGTTTCAGTGGATCATGGTCAGGGGTATAGGTACCACTTGTGGCGAGTCTCGCCACAGCCAAGAGGTGAATAGTATTTGGTGAGAGCCCTAAAGCAAACAGCGCTACGTCTCGCTTCAATACGCTTGCAATATTTCGTCCTGAATTGAGGCTTATAAGCGCAAATCCCGCCAGAAGCATCGCTCCAAAATAGAGGTAGTAGAGATTGCTGAGAGGGAGAAGTACTACCGCTATCACAAAACGGTATCCATCCGTTCGTTGCCATGTCTGATTTGCAGTAGAGATCAGAAGCGCTCGGAGCAACTCAATCAACGGGAAAACAGCTAAGAAATTGAGGTGTCCTGCGTCAAGGTGTCCAACAACGAATGGCGAAAACGTAAAAGCCAACCCAAAAAAAAGACTTTGCCAGGGACCGGCAGCGAGGGCGCGAAAGAGAGAGATGGCTGCAAGCCCCGTCAGAGTGAAACAAGCAAAGACCCCGAGATTAACTCGCCATACTGGTGAGAGGTTCGGGGTCGCATAAGCGATCGGATACAGGACTGCCTCGCACACCGTATGCAACAGCAAGCTCGCTCCGTTTGGATAGTACAGTTCTTTCGTCTCGTACAGCGCGCGCGTCCCTTGAACAACGCCCTCCATACGCCACGCGGTCCATACGAATTCAAGTGCATCAGGGTAGTACGAGGGTAAATATTCCTGAGGATAATTCACCCAAATTGGAGAGAGGAAAAGAACGACTGCTACGACAACGAGTAGCCGCACTAGATACCACAGTGCGGGGGACGACTTCGTTGGCGCACTTTGTCCATCACTGGACATACCTCACTTAGTCCCGTAAATGCGGTCTCCAGCATCTCCAAGACCCGGAACGATGTAGCCATGTTCGTCGAGCTTCTCGTCAATAGATGCAGTAAACACCGGTACATCTGGATGTTCATCACAAAAAAGGTCTATCCCTTCCGGTGAGGCGATGAGGCACACGAACTTAATGGAATGAGGCTTCACACTCTTTATTCTAGAGATCGCTGCGGCCGCAGAATTACCAGTCGCGAGCATCGGATCCACCACGATAACATCGCGCTCCGCAATGTCCGGTGGTACCTTGAAGTAGTATTCTACCGGTCGCAGGGTGTGTGGATCTCGGTATAATCCGATGTGTCCTACGCGCGCCGACGGAATTAGTTCTAACATTCCATCGAGAATGCCGTTACCCGCACGCAAAATTGAGATTAGGACAATCTTTTTTCCCTCGATCACCGGCGACTGACACGTGACAAGCGGCGATTTCACCTCGATGTTTGTGAGTGGTAGATCTCTTGTGACTTCGTAGGCGAGCAGCATGCTTACTTCTCTCAGTAGTCTGCGAAACTCAGCACTTGGCGTGCTCTCCATCCGCATGTAGGTAAGCTTGTGCTGAACTAATGGATGGGAAACTATGGTCACGTTGTGCTTGCTCATTCGAGACTCTCTTCCTTGGTGATTGCTACCCTAAAGGTAATCCTAGAAAACGGTGCCGTCGCTCAGAATTGAAAGCGGCGGATTTCCGTTTGCGCGCCGCTCAAATGCTAACTTTCGACCTACACTCCAGGTACCACCCTGCAACACCTTTGCCAACGGGAGTGTTTCTGGCGTCAGGCCCAAGGTCTCGCGCAATCTAGTTGCAACCAGATCGAGGAGCTGCACTGTAAGCGCGCGCCATTCAACTATCAGCTCTGACGATGGGGCCTGCGATATTGCGCCAACTTCAGGATTTCTAAGCTGCAACACGCCACCATCGAGAAAGAGCCCGCCATTTCTGTACTCTGCAAGCCCAGTCAGCTCATCTACTCCAATCACCGGAATACCGAGCTCCACAAGCGGCTCAAGAAGCGAGTACGTCAACCACTGCGAAAGCTTGTGGAATGGTACCAGTCCGTTTGACGAATCGTTTGTCACGATCTGCGAGTGGCGCCAAACATCACCAAGATTGACCCCGGCAAGCGACACCCGACCCGGCCATATTGGCGAAAACACCTCTAAGACGTGCTGCAGAACCTCTCCTGCGTGTACTGGCTCTTTACTCCCTTCCGGAGCAATGAGGTCGACGATATTTCCAAGCCGCGCATTTCCCTCGCCAAAAATCTCGGGTCGGCTCCGGATCACCCGTCCCAGGGCCTGTAACAACGCCGCTCGCCCCTGAACACCAAGCAGTGAATTTCGAGGTGTAACCTGGAAAGCTTTTTCAAGTGTTTCAGGCGTGAACGAGATCAATTTATCCGCACAAACCGTGCAAACTTCATCACCAAAAACGCCCTCAAGAAAGGCGTGCAAAGACGCTATAGCAAGCCCTTCAGAGCGGGAATATGAGGAGGTCGCACCTGGCTCCATAAACCGCCAGCCGTCTCCTGCGCCAGCGTCGAGCAGAACGCTCACAATAGCGAGTTCTAACTTCGCTCGCGCTGCGTCTCGAGGGGATGCCCCTGAAAGTTGTTGGGTCAGCAGCTCTGCGCGGTCTATGCCTCCCATACTGAAGTGCCGCCACCTACTGTGATACGGAACATCGAGCGTTGGATAATTATCCATAATCTCGCGGTGGACGCGCGCGACAACT
>JAYVGZ010000445.1:0-2868 GCA_043771805.1 Pseudomonadota bacterium | reverse complement strand
GTCACTGCATCTTCTTCCCTTTTTAGCTGCTGCTCTAACTGGGGAAGCTTTCCGTGCTTCAGCTCAGCTGCTGTGTTAAGATCGTACTGCCTCTCGGCTTTCTCAATATCTCGCCTAACCAGCTCGATCTGCTCTCTAAGGCTCTGTAATTTGTGAATGGCACCCTTCTCGCGCTGCCACTGAGTGCGCATCTTATCAGCGGTAAGGCGAACATCCTCAAGCTCTTCAACCAGGTGCTTCAATCTTTCTTGGCTTGCACGGTCGGTCTCCTTCTTTAGTGCCGCTTCCTCGATCTCGAGCTGCATGATGCGACGTGTCGTCTCGTCAAGCTCAGCGGGCATTGAATCGATCTCAGTACGAATCGTGGCACATGCCTCATCCACAAGGTCAATCGCTTTATCGGGCAGGAACCTTTCCGAGATGTAGCGCTGCGAGAGGGTTGCTGCAGCCACCAGCGCCTTATCAAGGATGCGAACACCGTGGTGAACTTCAAAGCGTTCCTTGATTCCACGGAGAATAGAGATGGTGTCTTCTACGGTCGGCTGATCAACCATTACCGGTTGGAATCGTCGCTCGAGCGCCGCATCTTTCTCCAGATGTTTCCGGTACTCGTCAAGCGTGGTCGCTCCAATGCAATGGAGTTCGCCTCGAGCCAACATCGGTTTGAGCATATTACCGGCATCCATCGATCCTTCAGCTTTACCAGCCCCGACGATGGTGTGCAGCTCGTCCACAAAAAGAAGGATGCGCCCCTCGGATTTCTTGATCTCCATCAAGACAGCCTTGAGCCGTTCCTCAAATTCGCCGCGGTACTTTGCACCGGCGACGAGCGCCCCCATATCGAGCGAGAAGATCGTTTTGTCCTTCAGGCCCTCTGGAACATCGCCGCGTACAATACGCTGAGCCAATCCCTCAACTATTGCCGTCTTTCCTACACCCGGCTCGCCAATCAGCACCGGGTTGTTTTTCGTTTTCCTAGACAGAATTCGAATAACACGGCGAATCTCGCTGTCTCGTCCGATGACCGGATCTAGCTTCCCACGCGTGGCCTCCTGCACAAGGTCGCGACCGTAACGCTCAAGAGCCTCATACGTTGCCTCTGGGTTTGCGCTCTGCACTCTTTGATTCCCGCGCACTGCATTGAGCGCCGTAAGAAATCGATCACGGGTAACGCCGAATGTCCCGCAAATTTTACCCAGCGGAGTTTTTTTATCCTCTGCTAACATTGGAAGAACCAAGTGCTCAACTGAAACGTACTCATCCTTTAAGCGCTTCGCTTCCTCTTCGGCCTTCACTAAGATCTGATTGAGTCTCTGAGTAAGGTACACCTTTCCAGCTTCCATCGGAGCGCCAGACACTCGCGGGCGCCGGGTTAGCTCACGTTCGACCTCTTGAACAAATGGATCGAGAGGAACCTCCATTTTGGAAAAGAGCCGCGGGATCAATCCATTCTCTTGTCGCAACGCGCTCAACAAAACATGTTCAACGTCAACTTCCTGGTGCCCAAATTTAATTGCGCGAGACTGTGCGTCTTGAAGCACTTCTTGAGAACGTTGTGTAAATCGTTGTAGGTCCATTTTTTACTCTACGCTAAAGCTAATATTTTTTTAGTAAGCACACGCAAACAACTTTTCAATGCTCGTCGTCTCTTCGCCCAACGGAGACGTCGCCCCCGCGGCTATGCCGCAACCCTTGGGTTAAACTGCGACACTTGAGCAAGCCGCTCATACGCCTCGCGCTCACCCTCTGAAAGAGTTGCCGGTACGACGATATAAAGCTCTACGAGAGCGTCTCCCCGTTCAGATTTCCCCACTCGAAATCCGCGCCCCTTGACTCGCAGTTTTCTACCGCTCTGCGCCCCTGCAGGCACTGCAAGACGAATGCTTCCATCCGGAAGAGTTGCATCGACCTTTCCACCAAGCGCTGCCTCCCACGGTGTGATGGGAACTTTTACGATAAGGTGAGCTCCGTCAGCATGGTAGCGACCATTGGGTATGTGCTTAATGCGTAGGAGAAGGTCGGAATCTCCTCCATGCCCGGCTAATCTAATCTTGGCACCGTCAGCGGTAGCTGCAGGAATCTTGACACGGATTCGTTTCCCGGCGACTCGGGCACCGGGCTCGGCGATAGAGAAAGTTTTCTCCACACCCTGCATCGCCTCTTCTAAAGTGATCTGCATCTCAGCTTCACGGGGAGCAGCGCTGGCAACATCACCGCGCGCATGAAAGCCTCCGCCATCGAACTGTCCGCCGTGTAAGGGAGACCCCGCACCAAACAGCGAACTAAAGAAGTCGCTAAAATCGGCCGACCCCGCATCGGCTCCGGAGCCGAACTGAAACGAATGCCCAGAGGTACCACCAGCTCCAGGTGGTGGTTGAAATTCTTGACCAGCCTGCCAGTTCTCACCAAGAGTGTCGTATCTCTTCCTTTTCACGGGCTCGCTGAGCACTTCATTGGCCTCATTGAGCTCTTTAAAGTGCTCTTCCGCCTCTTTCCCCTTATTGAGGTCGGGGTGGTACTTCCGTGCAAGCGCTCTAAAAGCCTTCTGAATGTCGTCCTGAGACGCTTCGCGATTTACCCCTAGCACCTGATAGTAGTCTTTGAATTTCACGGACCTATTCCTCTTGTTGCTACCAAGTTATGCGCCTTAGTGGGCACTATGGTGATTTGCAAAAGTCCGTGCCAGTGGAACTGGCAAGGCTTTTGCCGTAAATCACCATAGGTTATTGTTTTGATTCGCATCCGCGAATCGATAGCGTTTTCCAAAAGCCGGGATTTCGCTACGGACTTTTGGAAAACGCTATACCTAAACGGAGGTAAAGCGACTAAGTAGAGGGTAGTTATGATCTCGACCCTACGACTTCGCCA
>JAYVGZ010000444.1:0-6134 GCA_043771805.1 Pseudomonadota bacterium | reverse complement strand
AGTGAACTATGGCGAGGATTTTTCGGATGACGAACGTTCAAAGATGAGCCAAAGATGGGATGCATAAATGTCTAGCTTATTAATTCACAAGTCCTAAGCAAGCCACTACTGGCTTGACAGCTAGACAAACTGATCTATCTCGAGCGCTATTTTGAGATAAAAGATGCAATTGAAAGGGAGAAGCAGATTAAGGGTTACTCGCGTGCCAAGAAACTTGCCCTGATAATGAAAACTAATCCGACTTGGCGAGAGTTGGAGTGACCGCACTTCGCATCGCAGTGACCGTATCACAAGCCAATGAAGCTAGGGCGAGACACCTTATTCTCGACTACTCAAACACCTCAGACCCTCCCGTCCAGAGTAATGAATAACAATCAGCTGCAACCGGCACCCGCGATGTGCTCAAGACGGATGTCTACTCCATCGCCGTACCGAACCCACCGTGGATCATCGAGAGCCTGGCAGTGGTTAGCCTGAAGGGACGCCGCTACACAAGCGCTGCTTACGCAAGTCGGATCGAAACTAAACTGGAGCTTCATCTTGCGAGGCACCATAATCCCCGTGAGAACTGTCGCTGCTGACGGGTCTGATATTGGGCCCTGACTTACCTGGGAGTACGACCCAACGGACGGCAATACTTGATCTGGAACGCTCAAAGATGCCTCGACAGCTTGCACGCCGTCTTGAATAAGGCGCGCTGACACCGCGTACGCAGCATCACTCTTGTAGACATAAAATGACGTGAGCCCTAACGCCGCAACCACGCCAAGAATACCGATCACCGTAAGGAGCTCGATGAGGGTAAACCCCCGCTCGCTGTGAAATGTTCTTACCGTTGCGCTCATCCGAGATACCCTTCACTTAGAGAACTTTTCCTTACTACCGCCGATACCTCTAACCACCCAGAACCTACGCTAGCAATCAAGATACATGCCATGCATTCGCCGGGAAAAACGTTGAATAACTACTCGTCTTTATAAAAACCACCCCTTGGCCGCTGTGTAACATGGGGTGCTCACTACGCAAAGGTTACAACACTAAGAGTGTACCGCCTACATCCTGCTATGGAACCTTAATCACCCCGAGATTCGCTTTACTACTTCTAAACACTACCTGGCCTCGCACTACAGCGGCCAACTGATCCAGCACAACCCCGCCGTACACCATCTCTTCGCGCTCTCCGAATACAAGATGGGTGACACCAAACGTGCGCAGGATTGCGGTAGCCTCTGCAATAGAGATCTCCTTTCCTTCCCGATTGAGTGCTCGGCCACCCAACAATCCCGGAAGGCTCGCGCCGCTCTCAGATAAGATTCTTAGCAGAGCCGTGTGGAAGCGGAAATTACGCTCCCGCATCAAAACTTCAGAGCCAACACTGTTCTGGAGTTCGGGTTGGTGCAGCTCTGCGTGTCGACTCCAGCCACACACAGCGAGGCGCCCAGAAAATGCGGAGATTCGCCCAGGCCATGAATAAGATTGCGGTATAGCGGGGTACGACTCAGTGCCACACGATTCGGCAATTACAACGCGTGGTGTCGATGGAAGGTGTGAGAGGAACTCGATAATTTGAGCATCGTACGTCGTCTCTCGTGCCACGAAGCGAAAACCATCGATCGATTGTTGTGTCTCGGCGCGCCGCTCTCTGTTTTGAATGGCGGGGATGTGGGCGAGAGAAAACAGCACGAAAAGCAGTGCCGACGCTCCGTAAAAAATTGTGGCGATGCCCCGCGAGCGTAAGGCCTCCAAGAGCGAGGCCCCAAGTCCAATGGTCACCACGAATGGAATCAAATAGTACCCTTCCGGCCAAAATCGCAGCACCATATTAAAGCGGATCCAAAGGATCCGATTATCCTCAAGATTATCGATCGCAAGTAGCTCTGGCAGTATCCATACCCCGAAAACCCAACCGCAAAACACTGCGATTGAACGGTGCACGTCGGGTTCAACAGCTATTCGCGCTGCCAGGATCAGCACGAAGAAAAAAATACCAAGGAGTATCGCTACGGCGATTGCCGGTCGTTCTGCATACAAACAGATTACTAGGCACCATGCAGCGAGTGCACTGATGCATTCGAGAGGAGCTTCCGCTTTTGTCGGATAACTAAGTTGCCAAGCCCGACGAAACGCTACAGTGGTCAACGCGCCTCCTGCCATTGTGAGCGTCGCCACTAAAGCGATCCATGTTAGCGGCCACAGCTGTACTGAGAGAAACTGCAGTACAGGGCTTACAACTTCCGGGGGCGGGAAAACGTGTTTTGTGTTCCCTGTAATCTTCGAATTGAGCGCAATCAACAGAGCGGCACCAATCGCGGCTACACCGAAATTTCCGACAAGAGCGTAGACCCTCGGCCTGTTGCGCCGGGAAGCCTCCCAGCAGATCGCACAAACCGCCGCCGGCACGAGAGTAACCATGTTCAGCAGCACACTAGGAACATGCGAGAGGAACACTGCTGCAGCGCCGAACGCCACAAGAGTCGTCAGCCGCAAACATAGCTTTTTTTCCAAGAGCAGAAGAAATACGGTTCCCCAGAGCGTTATCTGAAACGGAATTACCTGCGCATAGGCGTGATTATCACCGAGCATGATAAGCCACATTGGATACTGATTTTCGGTGTACTGAACGATTTCTTTCTGCAGCACCCACCAATCTATCTCGTTACCGGCGATTAGCTGTGAAAGGCCGTGTACGAGCGCGAATCCGTGAGAGTCAACGAACACAAGGAGTCCCAGAACGACGCCGACCGCGATGCGGTGTCGGACTGATGACGAGGGTGCTAATGCGCCGAGTAGCAACATTACCCACGCCGAAACGGCTCCCGACGAGAGCCCAACTAACACGGCTTCGGAGAGTAGATACTGCACCCCTCCAGTCATCGGGTCGCCGAAAACAACCCGCCCCAACCATGACGCAAGACCTGGTAGAATCTTCGGCAGCATGTAGTACCGACTCACTTCGCCGCTTGCCCAGATCCACTCTGGAGGATAGCCGGCTCCGAAGAGGAACGATTGGTGCATCGATAAATTGAAGAGCTTCTCCACCCCAGCCTTGTCCCCTGTGTTTTCCCAGTGGAGATCTGGCCAAAGACTGTGCAAGGAGAGCGTTGCACCTGCGACTAGAAAGAATACGCCGAACGAGAACACACTCTGCCAGCGACTGTCGCACTGAGAACCTTCGGTTGGTGCAGGCTGTTGTCTATGACGGGCAAGAAGAAACCACAAAACCAGAAATGTTAATGGTACCGTGAATGCGTAGGCAGAGACGAAATGAGCGATGACGGTGAACGTCACCAAAAAGCCGCACACGCCGATCGGTAGCGCTAAGAAGGCCCGCGGCCCGACGTGCCGTTGCGGGATCAAATTGACCATGCGTTGTCCGCACAGCCAACAGGCGAGGAGCAGAGCACTCAATGCGAGAATAGCTGTGAGTTCGGTTGGCATACGGCGAAGAAGATTTAGGGCAGATGCCTCGCTAGAGGGCTAGCGAGTGTGCTGATACACCGTCGTGAGAGTACGGAAGACTTCGGGTGTTCTGCAATCCCAGGAATTTTTGGTGGGTGAAGTTACTTACAGGTCCAACCGAACTGGGCCTGGGTGGCCGAGGGATTTGTACCGGCAAATACGGACACTTCAATCGTGACCTCCTGTCCAATCGAAATTGTGGTGGGAGAGCCTCCCGCATTTCCATTACAGGTCGTGGCAGCACCCGCGACATCGCAAGACAGGTTCGTATTGGTGCTATCGGCACGAACGGCGAATCTTCGAGTCTTTCCGATTCCTGGACTAGCGGAGAGAGAGACAAAGATATCGGTTACTGCGCACGTGCGCGGCATAGTCATGGAGACATTTGCAGAGGTAGTGGCCGCGACCCCAGACCCGGTTGGTGACAAGTAGCGCACCGTATTGTCCGCGGGTAGGTCGGAGGCGAAAGTAGTTCTTCCGAGGAAGATCACGCCATCGGGGCCGATACCGCCGGTAGCACCCGATCCGCCCGTGCCACCTGTGGCTCCTGTACCGCCGGTCGCGCCAGTTCCACCTGTTGCGCCAGTCCCGCCGGTATTACCGGTTCCACCTGTAGCTCCTGTGCCGCCCGTTGCGCCGGTCCCGCCGGTATCGCCCGTTCCGCCAGTAGCTCCTGTACCACCATTACCGCCGGTATTACCGGTTCCACCGGTGGCTCCTGTTCCACCCGTTGCGCCAGTTCCGCCGATATTACCCGTGCCGCCAGTCGCACCAGTGCCGCCGGTGGCACCGAAAGCCCCAGTGCCGCCGGTCCCACCAATTTCCCCACGGTCACCAGTTTCTCCGCGCTCTCCCCGCTCACCCTGCGGTCCCTGGGCACCAGACTCACCTTGAGGCCCCGTAGCACCAATCTGACCTTGTGGGTTGAGGTTAATTAGCTGTTCAGTCCTGAGACATTTGCCAGGCGGCGACGCTCGAAAGATGAGCACCCCGGATTTCTTATTCCGGCAGGCGACTATC
Source organism: Pseudomonadota bacterium (assembly GCA_043771805.1). GTDB lineage: Bacteria > Bdellovibrionota_C > UBA2361 > UBA2361 > OMII01 > JAYVGZ01. The sequence continues at coordinate 1,655 of JAYVGZ010000444.1, read as the reverse complement.
GTCTGCGCAGCCGCGGAGGTTGTGAAAATGGAAAGTCCTGCAATGAGAGCGAGGAGAAGGCAAAGGAGTACGGACGAGATCCGGGTGGGGAACCGTGACAAACTTCGAGGCGAAAATGCTCGGTCCTGACCTACCGAGCTATCTCTAGTGTCTCGCGTTGTAAAACGCATAAGCTAAAACCGTTTTTGGGCAAGGGTCCGTTCCGTTGGTCATGACTACGTCTCGCCACAAAAAATCCTCCAAAATAAACGCTGTTGGAAATTTCTTTCGTAACAGCTCCTAACGTTGTGATGTCTAATTCGCTGGTTAAGCTACAAAATACGTGCGCGCTCCCTGCAACAACCCGTACGCGTTTGTGTCGCGGGTCAGAGCATCGGATTAGCCAACTTGACCTTCTAGAGGTCCGCAGCCTCGAACGTGTACGTAATCCAAGCCATTTAGTGTATTGAGCCCCTGTGTGCCTTCTGGCACTACTACCGTAATGAAAAGAGCCCCTTATTTTATTCTCCTCGCAGGTGTATCGGCTGGATTGCTTGTTATCCTTAACTGGAATCTTCGTCCGCAGGCGAACGAACGTGGTGCCCTAGCACACGCACAAACCTTGGTTGCTTTAGGCGAAGGGAAGCCAGCCCAACTTGCTGAAGCTAGTAGAATTGCGTCTCAGTTCATCGCTCGAGACCCCTTCCAGATACACGCCTTATTTGTCCAGGCGTGGGCACAGCAACGGTTGGGGCAGCCCCAAGAGGCAATGGCCAACTATGAAACAATGTTGGGCCAGATCCGCGACATTGGAAGATTCGCGAATTATAACGTGGCGATCCTCTACGAAGTTCAGGGAGATTCAGAGCAGGCCCTGAAACATTTCCTGGCCTCGGCTTCACTTGACCCGCAGCTCGATTTCGCATGGGTTCGGGCGATTAACGTTCTGCGACGACTTAATCGAATCGAAGAAGCCAAAGACAGTGTCCGGAGCGGCTTAAAAGCCAATCCCAGCAGTAACGATCTGCTTAAGCTCGCGCAGGAACTGGCGGTAAGTCCTCCCACCCAATAGCATAATAAGGGACGTTGATGTCCGGGAAATTTGTCAGCCAATCAGGGACCCACTTTGATCGCGTAGCGACCACCCTACTCCTGCTCTTCATCGTTCTGTTTAACTGCTGGACGTTTCTACCTTCGCTCGGCGACGAGGGGTTGCATCACAGCGACCTGGCTTTCCACCTAAGCATTCTGAGGTCGCTCGATGATGCGGTAAAGACGGGGCTAAATCCGCTTGATTTCTGGTATGACGCCAGCCCCTTCGGTTTTGCGCTGTTCCGCTCTTACCAAAACCTCCCCTATCTCATTCTTTATGGGGTCTACCGGGTTTTAGGCGAAAGTTGCTCGCTCGACTTTTGTCTGCGGCTCTCGGTGTTGTCATTAGCGATGCTGTTTCCTCTCTCCATCTTTTGGTCTGCTCGAAAACTTGGGTTTCCCCTCCTCGATGCCGCTGTAGCGGGGGTCTTCTCCTCTTTGGTTTCAGAGTCGCAGAACTTTGGGTTAGGCCTTCAAAACTACACGTTCGGCACTGGAGGCATGGTGACTCAGCTGTGGGCCGTTGTTGCACTAGGCCCGGCACTTTCCTTCGCTCTACAGTACATCCGAAACGGCAAAGATTT
>JAYVGZ010000443.1:0-2258 GCA_043771805.1 Pseudomonadota bacterium | reverse complement strand
TAGGACTTGTGAATTAATAAGATAGACATTTAGGCGCCCAGATTTGGTTCAGATTTGAGCGGGAGGAATTCGAAAAACCGGAGCCATAGTGAACCATGGCGAGGATTTTTCGGATGACGAACGTTTAAAGATGAGCCAAAGATGGGATGCATAAATGTCTAGCTTATTAATTCACAAGTCCTTACCTCTGTCTCGCTTGAAATCGCGCACGCAGAAGGACGGCTACTGCATTCATCACAAGCATAACGACCAGAAGCACTGTGATAGCAGCCGCGGCGTTAGCATGAAATGCTTCTTGCGGGCGAGAAAGCCAATTAAAGGCCTGTATCGGCAACGCAGTAAATTGGGCATTCAGCGAGTCAGGCACAGCAGCAACGTACGCTAGGGCCCCGAGCGCAACCAGCGGTGCAGTCTCACCAAGTGCGCGCGAGAACGCCAGGATACATCCAGTCAAAACACCAGGCATTGCTACCGGCATCACTTGTGTGCGAATCATCTGCCAACGTGTTGCGCCTAATGCAAGCGCACCTTCACGGTAGCCGCGAGGCACAGTTTTCAAAGCCTCCCGGGACGCCATAATAATTACCGGCAACACTAGTAGTGAGAGTGTCAGCGCACCGGCAATCAAACTCCTGTCGAGGTGGAGCATGCGAGCAAACAGTTGCAGCCCGAGCAGGCCGAAAATAACGGAGGGAACTCCAGCGAGGTTCGCTATGCACAGCTCGACAAACCGCGTAAATACAGACTTCCTGGCGTACTCCTCAAGATAGATCGCAGCTCCAAGCCCCACCGGAAGCGCGATGATGATGGTAAGAAGAATGAGGTAGAGGCTTCCAACCAAACCGGCCAAGACCCCCGCCAGTTCCGGTTTTCTCGATTGGTAGGACGTCAAAAATGATACCGTCCAGCGAGGAAGGCCATCAAACACAACATCCCCAATTAGCACTAAAAGAATGGTCACGGTGCAAATGATGATGCCTCGCGCAAGACCTAAAAACATACCTTCTGCAATCGGTCGCGCAAGCAGTGGTCTGTTACGTGATACATGAGGTGAGATCAGTAGTGAGCGGGCATGATCGCCCGTCGTAGAAACTTCGTTGCTTGCCATCAGCGGTACATCCTCTTAAACCGATCGCGCACCGTAAGGCTGATTACGTTCAGTCCTAACGTAAAAATAAAGAGCACCATCGCCACTGCAAAAAGGGTGTGATATTCGAGCGTTCCGTGTGGCGTATCCCCCTGCGAAATTTGAACGATATATGCAGTCATAGTCTCCACCGGGAGCAGTGGATTCAAATGAAGCATCGGTTGTTGCCCAGCAGCAATTGCAACGATCATCGTCTCCCCCACCGCTCGTGACACAGCAAGGATGAAGGCAGCAGTGATTCCTCCCACCGCCCCTGGCAACACGGCCCCAAGAATCATCTGCAACTTAGAGGCCCCTAACGCATACGCCCCTTCCCGAAAACTTCGAGGCACAACGAATAACGCGTCCTCACTCATGGAGGCAACCATGGGCAGAATCATCACCCCCATAACTAGCCCAGCACTGAGTGCGTTGAATGCTCCTATTTCCGGAAACACCATCTTTAAAGCTGGAGTTACAAAGAGGAATGCGAAATACCCGTAGAGAATAGTGGGGAGCCCCGCGAGAATTTCTAGGATTGGCTTCAATGTGGTTCGCGTGCGGGGTGCCGCGAACTCGCTCAGGTAAATAGCGATAATCAATCCGCACGGCAGAGCAAGGGCAATAGCGATAAGAGAGGTAAGGAGGGTGCCACACAAAAGTGGCCAGATGCCGAAGTGTTTCTCCGAAAAAAGTGGGGTCCATTGAGAATCAAAGAAAAACTGCGTCAGGGACACGTACTCAAAGAAGCGACTGCTCTCAACACCTAAAATCAAGACGATGCTCAGAGTAGTCAGAATCGCTATCAAGCTACACAAGAAGAAGGACAGCTCTATCAACTGCTCTCCGATACCCTCTGATTTTTTTGAAGAAACGTGCATAGCTCGCAACTCACTTCCGCCCAATAGTCGTCTAGGCCTTTACTCTGCTACCGCCATTAACTCCTCAAGCGAGACTCCTTCCCTACTACCGTGCCCGCCGTAAACGCTTCCCACTACCTTCTTGTGGAAGCGCTGCACAGCAAGTTTGCTCACGGCATCAGGTAGAGCAACATACCCTACATCAGGGGCCAACACTGCTGCCTGCTCAAGGTAGAACAACACAAATCGCTGAACTTCAGGTCGGTTGAGCG
>JAYVGZ010000442.1:0-3902 GCA_043771805.1 Pseudomonadota bacterium | reverse complement strand
GAAAGACGGTTCTCCCCAAATCTCACTTCAAGCTCGGCTGCTCCTTGTGCTGCTCGGCTGCGGCTTTGCGCTGGCGGTGAGCGTTGTAGCACTTCAATTTATCCCGACGGGGGCGAAGGGAACAGAGTTCAACACCATCGCCGATGTGCGTCGCGCAATGATGCGCGGATCTGGAGAATCTGGAGAATCGGTTAGTGGCCGCGAACTGTCAGGTTTAGATGGTAAGCCTATTTCGCTTCGCGCCATCGTACGACCTCACCCGAGCGACTCGATCATTTATACGTTACAGCCGAACTTAGATCTTCAGTTCGTTCGCGCCAGAGTACGGACTAATAGCTGCGGCATGCGGTCGCCCGAGAGACCAGTTGCGAAGCCGCCAGGGACTTACCGTATTGCCCTCCTCGGAGACTCTTTCGCTTTCGGTTGGGGAGTCGAGCAGGAACAATCGTTTGCGCAGGTCCTTGAGGATAACCTCAATCGACAGAGCGGAGGAAAGCGACGGTTTGAAGTGCTCAATTTTGGGGTTCCGGGATACTCGCCGTTCCAAGAGGTCGCGCTGTTTAAAGAGCTGGGATTGCAGTTCGACCCCGACGCAGTCCTGGTGTTTTTCGTGCAGAACGATTTCGGGATGCCTTTCTTCATTCGTGATGTTGGGGGAAACGGCGGGATCGTAAACTCCCTAAAATTTGTACAGCTCGGAAGACAGCTACTTGCCCCTGGTCAGATGGATGATCAGATTCAGAAACTCGGTTTAGACCCTAATAGGGCCCTGAAAGACTTGGATACGGTCGCAGTTGAGTACGGGCTCCGTAGCTTCCTCGCTATTAATCCCCGAGAGAGCGAGATGAGTGATTTTGGGCGCTTACGAAAGCTTCGCGGGCTAGGGATGCGGTTTATTCCCCTCAGGGACCTCCTGCTGCAGCACATTGCAGCAAATAAAATCAAAGAAGAGGATTTAACCCTCTCTTTTGATCCACATCCGAGCCCGCTGCGCCATAACATCTTAGGAGCTTTGCTCACGCCATACTTTATGGAGGCTTTACCGTGAAGGGATCGAAATCTGGAGTAAGGAGTTTGTCAGTGCGTCTCGTGCTTTCTTTACTTGTATGCATGTTCTGCGGGACCTCAATAGCATCTGGCCAAAGCCAGCCGACGCCGAGCGCAAGGAAGCCAGTCGATCTAAAGAAGGCCCTTAATCTTACCGAATTTAAAATCGAGATGGCTCAAACCACTGTGCGGGTCAATCCAAGTGACAAGAATGTGTCGGACCTTATCGCTGCACTGGAGGAGTACCTAAACAACACCTGCTTGGCTTCATTGCTGAAAACCCTAAAGTACGAAGGTAACCCAACAGACCCTCAATGCGTTGATCGGATGCAGCAGCTTCTTAGCCTCAATCCCGATAACCCAGTTGGTCTTTGCGTGCGAGATGGTATTGACGCTCCCACTTGTCGAGAGGCCTACCCGCGGCAGCGTCTCGTGGCCTACACCAACAGCAATGCCACAAATGACATAGACCCGACCTTAAGAGTCGGCCTCTCAGCGCAAGAGAACGCGATGCTTGAGAAACTCCAGCAAGATCTTCGCCCCCTCGACGGGCAGTGGGCCGCTGCACAGACAGATGCGGAAAAACGCGCTGTGCTAGAGGCTGCGCTACCCACCTACGACAATATGATGGCTACTGCGTGTCGAGTTGTAGTCTTGCGGGTGACTCGCCTTGAAGATCCCGCAAAGAAGTCCGAAGACAGTCGAATTAAGGAGGCGCGCGAGAAGCTCCTAAAAGTCCCACAGCATTTACGTGCCGACTACCAAGAGAGGATGGCGACGGAGGTAGAGGAGAACATCGCGAGGGCAAAAGGAAACGAGAGTGAGATTGCTAATCTGACCGAGCTTCTCAATGTGATTCGAGAGCCGGAGGTTCAGACCTCAGCTCTTACCTCTAACAACAGTGAACGAATTCGATACGTACTTCCTGGCTGTTTCGATTTACTCAAAGTCGTAAGAGAGCGGGCCCCGCTCTTCCCGTCGCCCACCTGCCATGCAGAAGGTTGGTACTCGCCGCAGTGCGTCACAGCTATCAAGGGGTGGCGGGAGTACAAGCGAAAGCAGGCAGCTGCGAAAGGAAAGAAGGAAGAAGCGGATAAGCAAAAAGATTCGATCATCTCGAAGTTTTGATCCGATTTGAGCAACTAACCCATTAGTGCACCGAACCCCCACTGTACTTTCGTACAGAATTTCTCTGGAGGTAGGATCACAATGAATACGCAAAACGCTCGCTCATGCGCAGGGTTTACCCTGATAGAGCTTCTCGTTGTCGTCGGCATCATGGGCGTCCTGATGGCTATCGCAATACCGCAGTACAGCGCTTATAAAGCTCGCGCGTTTGATACGAGAGCTCAGGTGGACCTTCGTAATGTCGCACTTGCAGAGGAAGCCTACTTCCTTGAGGCAGAGAGATACCTGTCGTGTGCTCAAACTACCTGCTCTCGCCTTCCGGGCATCGTTCGTCTCTCGACCGGTGTTACCCTGGCCGTCACCGCGACGACTACTGGTTTCCTTGGCACGTCGACTCACGGGCAAGGTTCAGGGCGCAGATTTGTGTGGAATTCTCAACAGGGAGGGCTCCTTGATGGCACACAGCGATAAGAGTTACGCCGCCCGTGGGAACGTGCGATCTAGTGCTTCTTTAATTGTACACGACGGCTGATAGCCGAAATCGTTCTTAGCGCGCGAGATATCGAAGTAGTGGCTTGTTGCCATCTCCGAGACAAGAAATCGGGTGAGTCGAGGCTGCTTATCAACTCCGATTCGCAAAAAAAGTCTCGAGACACCCTCAAGGGCTCCGGCAATTTTCATAGCTGTAGCAAACGAGATCGATCGCTTTACTGGTGGCAGGTCGTTAGCGATAAGTACTTCATCAATCCAACTCCACAAGGGGACTGGATCACCCTGACTGATGAAGTACGCCTTGCCTGCAATGCGGGAGGGATCGGCTTCAAGCATCTGCATAGCGAGAAGGTGCGCCTGCACGCAGTCGTCAATGAAGGTGAGATCGACGAGATTCTTTCCCGAGCCAATCTTGATTAACTTTCCGGTACGAGCTCTCTCAAGTACCGTTGGAATCAAATTAGTATCACCGGGGCCCCAGATCAGGTGTGGGCGCAGCGCTACGGTGTGCAGGCGCGCATCAGAACCAGCGAGAATCTCTTGCTCTGCCAGGGCTTTTGTCTCTGGATAGTAGGCGTCAAAGTGCTCGGAGACAGGGTGAGATTCATTTACGCCCAGGAGATCGCTTCCCGTGTGAACAACACTGGGCGAACTTGTGTAGACAATCGAGGGCACTCCCGCCGCCCTACACGCTGCAACGACATTACGGGTTGCAGTGATGTTAGAGCGAACAAAGCTCTCACGTCTCCCCCACATATCAACCTTGGCTGCTGTGTGAAAAACTCCGTGGCATCCCTCAAAGAGTTGCTGCCAACGAGTAACTTCGTCGCCGAGATCTACCTGCGCTGATTCGATGCCATACTTTTTGAGGTCGGGGTATGCCCCTCGAGCGAGGGCTAAAACCGAATGACCCTGGGAGGTGAGTGCCTTACCGATGGCCTTACCGACAAATCCGCCACCCCCAGTCACGATGTAGCGTTTACTGACCACTTTAGCTCTACGCCGCTCGCTTCAATGACAGCATTTTGTCAGCCCACTCCGAGAGCTGGTCTCGGAAAATCTTCGCATTGTGGCGAGCATCGACTGGAAATGATTTGTGGAAGAAGAAATGCTGGATATCGCTAGTGAGCTCACTTCGTGCGGCGTACTGCACTCGTCAGTATTCGAAACGGAAAGGAACCCGCCCTGGTGGTAGAGCCAAAGCCGCAGTTTTGGCCGGAGACAGTGGAACAACA
>JAYVGZ010000441.1:0-5576 GCA_043771805.1 Pseudomonadota bacterium | reverse complement strand
TTGACCCGTCATTCAACGATGTGGTTGCGGGACCCCACCCGCACCCCTCCAGCCACTTCGTTGCGATTCCTGGTTTTGCCTCTATCGCGGAGCTATTCACAGCCCTTTCGTCACCCGACTGGAGCACACTCGCGGATCGGCGCGTGTGGGGCGTTGCTTTGACTGTCGCCCTGGTTGCTAGCATCGAGTCTCTGCTCTCCGTCGAGGCAGCAGATAAGCTCGATCCGTTCCGCCGAATAACTTCGACGAACCGGGAACTTCTTGCCCAAGGCGCCGGAAATATCTGTGCAGGGCTGCTCGGAGGGCTGCCTGTCACCGCAGTCGTAGTGAGAAGCTCTGCTAATATTTACGCTGGCGGTAGAACCAGAGTCTCTGGAATTCTCCATGGTATCTTTATCGCGGTGTCGGTGTGCCTTATCCCGAAGCTTCTCAATACAATCCCCTTGGCCAGTTTGTCTGCGATTTTAGTTGCTGTTGGATATAAATTAACGCCGCCCTCACTGTTTCGACGGATGTACGCCGCAGGCGGCTCGCAGTTCGGTCCTTTTATAGTAACTATTGTGGGAATCGTCTTCACTGATCTTCTTACGGGCGTTGTCATGGGAATGGCCATCGGATTGTATTTTGTCTTCAAAACTAACCACCACGATGCCGTTACCGTCGTATTCGACGAGAGTGATTACTTGGTTCGCTTTAACAAAGATATCTCGTTCCTTAACAAGTCAGAGCTGAAGCGAGCGCTTAGACGTATTCCAAGTAACGCGAGCGTGGTACTTGATGGAACGAAAGCGATGTTTATTGACCAAGACATCTACGATATTATTAGCGATTTTTCCGAACTGGCAGAGCATCGCGGCATCACAATCTACCCAAAGAATCTTAAACTCAAGAGCTTACCAGCTACAGTATACCCTTGGAGGAAGAATGAAGTCATACCGCCAGTTACTACTCTCAAATAGAGCGTGGGCTCAAGAGAAGCTCGATCTCCGCGCGGATTTTTTCGAGCGTAGCCAGCATATCCAGTCACCAGAGTTTTTGTGGCTCGGGTGTTCCGATAGCCGTGTTCCAGCTGAGGAAGTAACTGGAGTTGAGCCAGGTGAGCTTTTTGTCCACAGAAACATTGCTAACCTCGTTGTTCATACAGATTTTAACTTTCTAAGTGTTCTGCAGTACGCGGTAGAGGTTCTAAAAGTTAAACACATTATCGTGTGTGGACACTACGGTTGCGGAGGTATAGCTACAGCCATGTCTCATAAGAGTCTTGGGCTCATTAATAAGTGGCTGAGACACATCAAGGATATTTATCGATTCCACGAGAAAGAGCTGCTCCAGATTGAGGATCCAGACGCGCGCAGGGATCGGCTGGTAGAGCTGAATGTCTGTGAGCAAGTTCACAATATTGCTGAAACCTCGATTGTTCAAGAAGCGTGGGCGCTGGAGAAGCGGCCAATGATTCACGGTTGGGTGTATGATATGAAAACTGGGCTACTTAAGGAGTTGGTCAATTTTGAGCCCGGTGCAGAGATTGAGGATATTTATCGGTTTGATTACTAGGCCCGTTTCAACAGACCCTGCTTATGCGACCCAGCATTTGACAGTCCTCGTGCTCAGAAAACCATTTTGATTCGGTGGCTGCGATCGTTGGTTAATGAATCACCTCAGGTAAAGAAAGCGGAGCTTATTCCGCCTCAGAATTAGGAGGATATAATTCATTTACGAAGTGGAGAGGGGTCTAAACTCAACTCTTATCGGTACCTCGCTGGAATCTCAGACTTGTCAGAGTGAGCAAAATAGAAAATACCAACATAATCGTAGAGACCGCGTTTATCTCGGGCGTAATGCCCCGTTTTACCGAAGAGTAAATAAAGACAGGTAAGGTCATCGATCCTGGCCCTGACGTGAAGAAGCTTACTACAAAATCATCAAGGCTAAGGGTAAAGCCAAGGAGCGCTCCGGCCACAACTCCGGGTGCTGTAAGGGGTAGTATCACGTACCGCAGCGCCTGAAACGGCGTCGCCCCTAGATCTACTGCAGCCTCCTCAACAAACCGTCCAATTTTTAGTGCGCGGGCTCGCACAACGATCGCAATAAATGGAATTTGAAAAGTAACATGTCCCAAAAGCATCGCGCCAAATCCGAGGTCTAGAAGCCCAGTGAAAGAGCGAATCAGGGCGTAGAACGAAACAAGCCCGATGGCGAGCACTACATCAGGAACAATGACAGGTACGAACATCAAGAGTTCAACCGCGGGCTTCAATTTGAAGGTGAACCGAGCTAACGCAAGCCCCAGTAGCGACCCGACAACCGTCGATATCGCGGTGCTTGTTACAGCCAGAAGCATTGAATTGGAGAGGCATGAAAGCACCTTTTCATTGGATAGAAGCGAGCCGTACCATTGCAGGGTGAATCCTCTCCACACTGAACCGAAATTTGCAGAGTTGAACGAAAAGAGAGCTACGACGAGGATCGGCACGTACATGAATAGGATGACCGCGATCGCCCATGCTGAGAAGAATACGCGCCCTGGTTTCATAGCCCCTCCATCGCCTGCTTACGTTTCAGCCAAGTCATGACGAGAAGTGCGAAGACAATCTGCGCGGAAGCAATCGCGGCGCCAAACGGCCAATCTCGGGCCGCTCCGAACTGTTGCGCGATAGAATTTCCTATAAGCATCGTACGGGCGCCACCTAAGAGGTCCGGTACGACGAATTGCCCGAGCGAGGGAATAAAGACGAGGGTTACGCCGGCCAAGATGCCCGGAGTGATCTGAGGAAGCACAGCATGCCGGAACGCAGATGCCGATCCAGCACCGAGGTCGCAAGCCGCTTCCCAGATTCGCCAATCGATTCGCTCCACCGACGTAAATACCGGGAGTACAAAGTAGGGAAGGTAGTCACACAGAAGCCCCATCAACATTGCTACCGACCCGGGATAGAATCCGGTTTCCGGCGCTAGAACTCCAAGGAATTGACCGAGAGAAGAGACAGGGCTCGTAGGACCAAGGATTATCTGCCAAGCGTAGGTGCGTACGAGCAAATTTGTCCAGAACGGGATGATAACAACAACGAGCATGATGGTTCTTAGTGGCTGTTTGAGGCTAGCAATCCAAAATGTGAGGGGGAGCCCCATCACCACACATAGAAGCGTGGAGGAAATGCTCAAGGTCAGGGTTTGAAACAAAATGCGGAGGTAGATCGGATCAAATCCGAAAGAGCCGAATCCAATGAGGCGAGTGTAGTTTTCGAGGGTAAGGGCAGGGATTATCTCCCCGTAGTTTCCCCGCTGCATGACGCTTAACGCTAAAACGCCGAGCAACGGCGCTGCAACGAAGGTGAAAAGCCACGCTGTTCCGGGAAAAATCAGCGCCGTCTTTACAATGTCTAGGGGTGAACGTTTGCGTGGGTTCATGACGGTGTCTTCCTATCAGACGGCGAGCCTGACAATAAAAATTGCACTGGTCAAGAACTGAGCGAGCGAAGTTGGGGGGGGGTACAAGAAAGGTAGGATCAAAAAGTGCAGATTGAGGGAGAAAAGGGTAGGCATCAGTTTTCGGTGATGCCTACCCGGGTACTTACCGCTGAATCCCTTCATCGTTAAGGAACGTAGACATTATGGAGCGTAGAATAAACGATCCGATGGCCACGACCATCAATGACAGGGACGCTTTGTACTGCCCGAATGACGCGCTCAGGATAGCTCCGATCCCTGCTGCGGCCATTACCAACGCCCCAAATGAGCCCTCGAGGTACGTCAGAACTGCGTTCACAGCATTAACGATCTTGGCGTCATTGTACTTTGTTCCTCCGCCGTTCTGTGCGGCGATACCGTCAGTGAATCCAAACAATAGAATAGTGAAAGCAAGTACAAATAGTACAGCTTGAACTTTTCTCTCTGTTAAAGAGAAGTCGTAGGCAGTTATGCGCTTCCACAACCATACACGCGACTGCTTTATTCGAGCAGCAAAGGTTCTCATTTTCTTAATCATCGTAGTTATATTCCTAATTTTTAGTCGAAACATTCGTTCGCGATATTTTTTTCGATGTGTCGAAACACATCCCAGTTTGATTAATGTTATTTCATCGGAGCTGGCCGATGTTATATAGCAGCGAGGAGAAAAAATTGACTGCTGCGGATGATTACTACCTGTGACGACGAGCACTAGCGCATTACAAAAGAGCCTAGCTCAATCAATTTTCCCCTCGCTGGATCAATAGCGGGCTCTTCGCGACGCTGTGAGGTCTCGTGTCCTTTCGCGTTCCGAAGAGCTGTAGTAGAATTCCAAGGGAGAATCGGTAAAGCAGGGTGAGCGCTGTTGAGCGGACCCTTGCCAATTCTGTTTCCGCCGGCTTCCAGTTCTAGATCCTTACCTGAGTCGGTGAAGATAGAAACTTCTTGATCAGGGCACTAGGTGCTGCGTCAGCATTCGGGAATCACCTAGGGAAGGAACATGGGGACATTAACATCCAAATAAAGAGGAAGAGCACCTCGTAATTAACGCCATACGATTCCAGCAGTCACCTGTGCTGAGAAGCAGATCCATTCACCGAGGATCTTCATTCCGCCAAAGTCGCCGCAAACGAGACCGCCACACTGCAATCTGAGAGGGGGGGTTGGTGCGGCTCAGTACCATTCTCAGCAATCGTCGAATTCGTAGCGTAGTAAGACCCGATCACATCTGACCTTTCAAGGGAATAACGGGCCTATCATGGTGCCCCGTTACAGTATTAAAGAAAGATAGACACTTGGTTTAATGAGATGGCAGCGGTATATAAAATCGTTGTACCAGAGGGAAACCCGCGTGGCCTTTTGGGCGAGGTGGGGCAATGTCAAGGTCCTGCCTTAATCAACGCAGAAATTCGCACACCATAGTTACGTTAGGCAGATATAATTTAGGTATAAGAAGGGGGATATAACTACTTGCACTGGAATAGCCCTAGCAAAAGAGAAACCATCGACCAATTCAGCACTGGGGCGGGTCTTAGGGCGCAGCAATACCCCGGCTCTATCACCCTTGCATCGATTTTCGTCTCACCTTAATAGGGTTGCACTTCATCATCAGAGTTTTCGACAATGACTGATTCCTCTAATTTTAACTATCCACCCGCCACCACTTCTTTTCCCGCTGTTCGGGAGAACACCATCGAACTAGGCCTCATCGGCACGCTCCAGGAGCTGAAATACAAGTATCGCCCCGACATCACCAGTCGCACCGCGATGGAAGAAAACTTCCGTGAGAAGTTCGAGGCTCTTAATCGCGTTCACCTTACCGATAGCGAGTACGCCCGCCTCCTTGAGGAGTTCGTTACCGAAGACGTGTTCGCCGCCTCCAAGAAGCTGCGTGAGATCAATTCATTCATCCGAGACGATGGCACTCCGCTGAACTACTCCCTCGTCAACCTAAAAGACTGGTGCAAGAACCACTTCGAGGTCGTCAACCAGCTCCGTATCAATACAAACGACAGCCACCACCGCTACGATGTGCTCCTGCTCATTAACGGTATACCTTGTGTGCAGATCGAGCTTAAAACCCTCGGCATTAGCCCACATCGGGCCATGGAACAGATCGTCAATTACAA
>JAYVGZ010000440.1:0-5864 GCA_043771805.1 Pseudomonadota bacterium | reverse complement strand
AACGTTGTTGGCGCCCTCTTTTGCAAAGAAGAAGAGCGAGACGGCAACTCCAACCACTGCGGCTGCAAGTACAACGCTGACTTTTAAACCAACTCTTTCTCCCTTTTCAGACGATGAACAAACAGGCGGCAATCCTCCAAACCAGGCAAACAGCCCTCCGGCGAGGCCTAGGGCACATAGTAGCGGAAAAGGCTGACCCTGATTTGCAAACCAGATCGAAGCAGCCGTAAGCACTATGGCCGCAATAAATAACAGCCATTCTGCTACCATGCGGGATCGAGGGATGGGACTCTCGGCATCTGGATTGCCCACACCAAAACTGCCCTGTTGCCTCGCTCCCTGAAAAATCTCACTATCTGTCATTGTTGTGAAAATATGCGTTCCCCTTCGAATTTCCGCGAGCCCCTTTTATGAACATACCAGAGCAAGGTGAACGCCGTTCCTCCGTCTCGGCAGAGCCAGGCGTGTGCGTCAGTGCATGTTCCACGGGACCGGCAAGGTTTATTTTTAATGCACAACCCGATTTAAGTAGAGAGGAGTTTGCACTTTGGTCGTGCCCTGAATGCGGCCTGGTATCTATGCATCCACAGCCAACGGAAGAAGAGCTTTTGCGCTTTTACGCCTCGGAGTACTACGGCGAGGGAGACGCCAAGTTTGATCAGGTAACGGAGGGTGCGGTAGCGATGTTCGTGTGGTGGAGAGCGCGACTTCTTCAAGGGTTTCTGCCACAAGCGGGGAAGCTCCTCGATGTTGGGTGCGGACGCGGAAACTTTCTGGCAGCCATGACAAAGTTAGGATTTAACGTCTACGGTACCGAACTGACCGAATCCTCTGCTGCCCGTTCCCGCCGAAAGTTCCCAGACCGAGTCTTCACTGGTGATGTAACCTCGCTCAAGCTCGACGACAACTCGTTCGACATGGTCACTCTATGGCACGTCGTCGAGCATCTTAGAGATCCTGCTCTCGTGCTAAAGGAAGTACACCGAATATTAAAGCCGGGGGGACGCGTAGTATTGGCGCAACCGAACATCGATAGTCTGCAAGCGGCACTTGGTGGCTCGAAGTGGTTTCACCTGGACATTCCACGACACCTGTTCCACTTCTCGCCCCGCTCGCTCCGCCACCTTTTAACGAAAACCGGATTTACTGTTATTCGAGAGAGTCAGTATTCGATAGAACAAAACCCCTTCGGCCTGCTCCAGTCATTTCTCAACAGGCTGGGGCTTCCGCAAAATCACCTCTACCACGTCCTTAAGAACGAAGGGTTTAAAGTGTCACTCCTCTCCCGAATCGGATGGATGGTAACGTACTATGGACTTATGCCGGTAGCGATCGTTTTGTCCGCTATCGAGAGCCTTCTCGGTAAAGGTGGGAGCTTCTACTTTATTGCTGAAAAGGACGCGTGATAGAGGTTCACACGGCGACCACAGGGAGGGGCTTCACCAAAACTGCCCCTGTTATGACAAAGCCGTCTACGATCGCCACATCAACATCGAGGTGTATCACTCCGCTTGATACCGCAGGTAGCCTTACGGTTGCAGCGAAGCCGAGTTCCCCTTCCCTTGGGGTGAGTTTTGCTGCATCGAAGGCAAACCACACTCTCGCCACGGGATACAGTGCTTTAAAAACACTCTCCTTTGCTGAGAAGAGTTTAACGGCTCTCTCTGTCCGAAGACTCGGAATTGACCGCACCCAATCAAATTCATCCGGATCGGCAAAGCGAGCGACCAGTTCGTCTGAATACCGGTCCTCCACTTGTTGAATATCGATCCCAAGGCCAGAAAAATCTTCCTGCCTTGCGACAGCTGCGACTCCGAAGCCACCACTGTGAGAGATTGATCCAACTGTTCCTTGAGGCCAGAGCGGCTCGCGGTGTTCACCCCGAAGGACAGGCCCTACCTCGCCGTGTCCCAGTCCGACGAGGGCTCCACGCGCGGCCATCCTTCCAAGCATAAAATCCATCCGGCGCTTCGGTGAGACAGCCTCCCCAACAGCAGCCTCCTCGAGAGGATGAAGCACGAAAGTAGAGAGATCCTTCTCCTGCGCCTTACTGAATGAAATTCTTGGATCCCTAAATGGGGAATAGCGATTTACCGGGCCGATTTCTGACGAATTCCTGCTGCCGACCGGAGCGGCTAAAAAGCGCGTCTCAACTAGAACGGATTCACTACTCACACGCATCTCCTGAGCACAGCCACGCAATCATTCGACGCATCAATGCACCGCTCCGCAAAAAAGGAGGCTCGCAGGTATCGCACCCTACCCCGGGGTAATCCCGAGTCTTGAGACGTTCCTCATTACCCCAACTGAGGAGATCGATTAGTGGTAGGAAGAGCTGCGATCATCTACGAGAGACGCAAGTAGCCGCACAACAATAAAAGTAACTGCCATCGAAGAGTAACAGCTCTTTGGATGGTACCAAAAGCCCCCAAATTCTGCAAAAGCCCCTTGGGGGCCAAGAGGAGGCTAGACTGAATCGCTTCCATTCAAACCGAAATCGCTCAAATGATCCCACCAATCACTCAACACCTGATTGAGAGCTGTTACAGCCCCGGCCACATCCCAAGCTGCCTTATTTCGGGGCCCGACCATGTCTGAAATCGCCCTGAGTGAGACACAAGGGACTTTAAAGAGGGCGCAGGCGTAGATCAGCGCAGCCCCCTCCATGTTGACGACATCAGGATTGTACTGGTCACGTACCCAATCAATGCTTCGCTGGTCGCCGAGAACTCTATTGACAGTGACTGAGCGGGCTTGGGGAAGATTGTCCAAGACTGAGCCCGCTTCTAAGCTCGGGCACACAAGGGATGTGCCACTAAACGGAAAGAGGTCAGCCTTAAGGAAGCCCATCTGAAAAAGGTCGAGGAACCCCCCGTTATCTTCTGCCCCTAAGTCGCTGAGGATCTCGCTAACCACCCGAACAACACACCGCTTCGGAAAGCGATCTGTAAAGCTCCCACCTAGCCCTGCTTGCAGCACCATTGAATACTGCTGTTTACGAGCTGCCTTCTGCGCGAGATGTTTGGTGAGGTGCACTCCGCATTGGAGTTGCCCAACACCTGTGATGAGACAATCTAATGTCCGATTTCCAAGCGAGAATGACGCTACACTTCCTGCGGTACCGCCCACAGTGCCACCACCGTTGACTCGGAATCGCTCAAGAAACGGGCGGACCTCAAACTCCGTGGCGGAGACGAGCAAGATCTTCATAAGTGCATACTCGAATTCAGCTACGATGGGACCAAAGCCATACCTCACCGAGCTACACGCAGGGGTCTATATGACGGCAATGACCTCTTGCTCATCGGGAATAAACGTTTGGTCACAACCGAATGCTACTCGGTCGTTATCTGCTTTCGCCTCCACAACTAGAGTTGAAGACTGCTTCGTTCCATCGACGGTGAGAGTCAGGCGCGCATCTGAGCCACTGCCTGGAGATTGCGCATTTCTGAGATCGAAGCGATCCATATCGAAAAGAAGGTAGCTCTCGCCTGTCTCTCGGCACTCAAGCACCTGGGCTCCAACCGATTTGTCATCCGAGCCGAAACCGTCAATCTCTGCCGAATCCACGCGAAAGCGTAGCCCACGAGGCAAACGAACAACAAGTTGGACGTTGCCGTCATTAGAGAGCACCTGGCTGGAGTCAAATGAGAAGTCGAACCTTACGACTGAGCCTTCGCCCACTCCGATGACACCATCCTCCGCCTGAATTTCATCCACGTTGGTAGCACCCCCTCCGCCGAAGATCGGGTCATTACCCGAACCACACCCCGCTGCGAAGATGGGAGCGAGGAATAGCGCTGTAAGGAGGAAGTAGCTTGAGAATGGGCGATAAAGATTGCGGTGTTGCACCTGAGGATCCTCGAAGAAATAAGACAAAAGGAAAGACACTTTTACGGTTATGACTAATTTTGGTAGCGCCACGCAAACAAAAAATAGGTTTTTACCTGGATTAGACGCAACAAGTGCGACTAAGGCCCGAATTGACTCGGCACAGACTCGACACAGAGCGGCTCGGCATCACCGAAATGCGCCCCATTGAAAAGTTACTATACCTTTAGGAGATGATATGGATCTTGCAGCTTCAAACAGTACAACCGCACTTTCTTTCCCCGGACACAAACAACCCAAGGATACCGATTCTCGCAGCGACAGAGCTACTCAGATAGTGACCACGGTGCTCCCCGCCGCAGTGCAGGCCGGCCTTGCAGAAATTCGATCTGCTAAAACAGTGGCATCCACCGCAACTACCGCTACTCAGCTTACGGGGCTTGCAGATACAGCCGGTGCCGTTAGTACGACCAGCGCAGGCTGGCTCGGGCTTGCGAGTAAAGGGGTGGGAGTACTCGGCGGAGTATTTGGTGCCTACGACCTCATTTCTAAATGGGGCAAATCGACGCCGGTTCAAGGCGCTGCAAGTGGTGCCGCTGTCGGGCTGGCCGTAGGAAGTATTTTTCCGGGAGTGGGAAATGCTCTTGGTGCAGCAGTAGGGGCAACGGCCGGCGGCCTCCTGGGATGCCTTCGAACTGGAAAGCATCCTGACCAAGAAGCTCGAGATACGGTTCGAGCCGCCTTGGTCAAGAGCGGTTTTCTCGAATCTGGATACAAAGTCACTCTTGCTGACGGCAGCCGTTACGACATGGGGGTCGACGGTGGACCGAAGGCCAACCTGGGCGGCCGGCGACCGTATGAAATTGACTTCTCAGATCCGTTGGCAGCAAAAGCAGTGACGTGGGTGAGTCCCGTGATAGACCTCTTGATGGGAGGAGCTAGCGAAAAAATGAAGAGCGATTTCACGGGATATTTCGTTAATGCAGCGGTGGGGAACGCCACAACATTGGAGCAGGTGAGCTCCAATGTTGCGGCGATGATGGGTTCCTTGGGTATCACCGATGGGATCCTAAACGAGTCGGTGATATATTCTGGGAAGGTCGGTACCCTTCCCGCGGATAAAACTGAGGTGTACCTGCACGGAGTGCGGGAACGATCCTCGCTAACAAGGTAACTTGGGAAAGATCTGAGAACTTGGAGGCCTCTTGCTGGTGGCATTAACCGACAGCCGGAGGCTTTTTTTCGCCATCTTCGATTTCTGAAGAGGTCGCTAGCCTCTTTGTGTTCGGGCACAAAATCTCTTTTCCCCAACAAAATAGAGGTCCCCATCTTGATTCCGTCCCGTCTTCGCGCGTATTCTCTGCATATTACGCGATTGATAAAGCCCCCTACCTCTTCCTTCTGGTGCGGCCCTAGCCGGGTCTTAAGTGCGCCCTAACTGGGTAGAGTCTTCAGCTGGTGCTGATGAAAGGCTCTGCTAACCATGCAGGGCTCTTTTGCTCACGAGCATACACCAAATAGGAAAACAACCCGCCGATGGCTCACAATCGAGAAGGCCTACCTCATTCTTTCACAGAGACGCCAACGGAAGGCGATAACAGAAAGGTTTTTATATTCGACACAACGCTCCGTGACGGCCAGCAGTGTCCTGGGGCGGCCATCTCGTTTGAGCGGAATCTTGAGTACGCAGCGATTGCTACAGACGCAGGCATTGACGTGTTAGAGGCCGGATTCCCGGCTGCTAGCAAACTCGATTTTGACATCGTTCACACAATTGCAGGCGAATTCTCGCGCTGTAAGCGCGGACCGATTATAGCAGCGCTGTGCCAGCTCCGGCCTGAACAGATCGACTGCACCATTGAATCACTCCTTCCCGCAGTGCCATTGAAGCGCGCACGGCTCCACGTATATCTCCCGGTAGCACCACAGCTCATGGCCGCTTCCCTAGGGTGCCGTGCCCACGATAAAGCCGCTCTTGTCAGGGATACTCATGATTTCTGCCTCCGTGCTCATAAAGCTGGCCTCGAGGTCGA
>JAYVGZ010000439.1:0-5802 GCA_043771805.1 Pseudomonadota bacterium | reverse complement strand
CCGCCTGGAATCAAATGGCAATCGAGAGCGTCATCTTTTGACTCGTGAGTTATAGATGCAGTTTTTGTCAGGAGACCCTAATGATGATGAATACGGTGCAAGCACCGTATTGAAATGCTTATGGCTTACGCGGTGGCTACAAGCGCGATCCCTGGTATACTGCCATCCTGCCGACTACCCCGGGTAAAATGCCGAATGCTCAATTTCGATACTACCTTTAAGCAACTTCCAAAGCAGCTATTTGAGTTCGCCCAACCCGTCAGGGTTGCTCATCCGCGGTGCATCATCTTCAACACGGCGCTCGCCGCCGAATTAGGCGTAAGCGAGCTCGGTGCTGACGGGTCTCACCTCACTGCACTTCTCTCTGGAAACGTTCTCGCCCTGGGTTCAGAGCCGTTGGCACAGGCGTACGCCGGTCATCAGTTCGGGCACTTTACTATGCTCGGTGACGGTCGAGCCATTCTGTTAGGAGAACACGTAACGCCGAGCGGAATGCGAGTTGATGTTCAACTAAAAGGCGCCGGGCAAACCCCCTTTTCGCGCCGCGGTGATGGTCGCGCCGCACTGGGGCCGATGTTGCGAGAGTACATCATCAGTGAGGCGATGCATGGGCTTGGAATTCCATCGACTAGAAGCCTGGCAGTAGTTGCGACCGGAGAGAGAGTTCAGAGGGAAGTGCCCCTAAACGGCGCAATTCTCACTCGTGTTGCGGCGAGCCATATCAGGGTCGGCACCTTCGAATATGCGGCTGCAATTGAAGAGCCAGGGGTGCTGCAAGCTCTTGCAGATTACACCATTAAGCGACACTACCCTCTGCTGTGGAACGAGAAGATGAGCAGCTCCGACCGGTACTCCCAATTTCTCTCCGCAGTCATTGACCGTCAAGCGCGCCTCATTGCAAAGTGGATGCTCGTAGGATTCGTACACGGTGTGATGAACACCGACAATATGGCGATCTCAGGTGAGACGATCGACTACGGACCGTGCGCGTTTCTCGACACCTACCGTGCAGGTACCGTCTTTAGCTCTATCGATACCCACGGACGATACTCCTACGAGAATCAACCGACGATCGCTCAGTGGAATCTCGCCCGCTTCGCCGAGACCTTGCTGCCATTACTGCATTCAGTACCAGACGAGGCGGTAAGTATTGCAAACTCAGCACTTCAGCAGTTTAGTACAACCTACACGGAAGCTTGGAGTTCAGGGATGCGAGCCAAATTGGGGCTCAACACCGCTCGACCAGACGATCCGCCCCTGATCCAGGGCCTCCTCTCTCTTATAGAGAGGAACAACCGTGACTTCACTCAGACCTTTATTGCACTCCAACGATCGCAGGTCTCGCCCGAGATAAATCAAGATACTCGCGAGGAGCAGGCGTGGATTACTCGTTGGAAAGAGCGTGTCGCGTCAGAGCAGAGTGTTGACGGGAGCGTGGAGCGCCTCATGGCATCGGCGAATCCACACATTATCCCCCGTAACCATTTAGTTGAAGAAGCGCTCAGCGCTGCAGTTGAAGATGGATCGCTTAAGGAAGTCGAACGATTGGTTGATGTTCTTAGGTCTCCATTTGTTAATAAGGAAGAAGATCAACGGTACCACCTGCCACCGTGCGAGCCGGACGCTCCGTACAGAACGTTCTGCGGCACCTAGCCTGGGTTTCTCATGGACCTCGGCCTCTTCGGCCGAGACATGAAAAATCCTCAAAAAAAAATGGCCCGCCTTGGTCATTTTTGAAAGCGGGGGTCCTTGATTCGCCACGACACAATGCCTATGGAAGCTCAATCCTTTCGCAGGTACCGATGGGCCGAATGGGCCAGTCAGAAGAGATCGCCAAAGCGGTTTTGTTCTTAGCCTGTGATGACAGCAGCTACGTGACCGGCGTGGATCTTTGCGTTGATGGGGGCATGGCACAGATCTAAGCACTTGCCGTTTACGTTTGTTGTGGTGCGGGTCCGCGCATCTGGGCAACCCGCATCCATACGGCACGGTGCCTACCAAATCGTGCCTACCAAATCGTGCCTACCGAATCCCGAAGTACTCTGCAAAGATCCCACGAAGTCTCTTTGCATTTTTCTGGTTGTACTCGAGACGGATCGTCACCTGACACTTACTTAGAAGTTTTCGAAAGTTATCAACCACCTTACTCATAGAACCATCGTCCGTGAGCTCAAAGAAGTTATCGATTCGGCGATTGGTACGGGTGTCCATCTTGACCGAGAGCACGTAGTCCCCCACTACGTCGAGGTAGGTGCCTTCTTGCTCATTCATAGGGCTTGAGGCGAAGGAGTACGTCTGCGACTTACTCGTGTAGAATCGTTTGACCAGCTCGCTACGTGAGGGGTCCCCACCGAATATTGTGTAAAACCGCCTCCCACTCACAGTAAAGGCGCGCTGCAGCCTCGTCTCTTGCTCGGAGCTAAGCAGCAGAAACCAAGGGTGAGGCACCCATGAGAGCACGCTGCTCGATCGGGTGTGCTTCAGAAGGGCCAAGAGCAGCTGGTTCCAGAAGTCATTACACCGCACCAAACTGTTGAACCTCCATCGCTGCCGCTGGCCCAGATCCGGGAGCAGTGTGCGCAGGTAAGACTCGGTAAAATAAGTATCGCTTAGCTGGTCACTGAAGGTAAAAACGTCGAAAATCCACCCCAAACTGAGGCTAAAGTAGATTCCGTCCTTCACCACGACGCCCCTGCGCTGTAGCTGAGTTAGCTCTTTGTACACAGCGGCTTGGCTGAACTCTCTCCCTCCTCGTGCCGTGAGAACCTTGATTCGGTGGGCTGAGAGCCGTGGCTGATCCGAGAGCAGTCGGACGATCACTTGCTCGAGCTGCTCTTGATCGAAGAGTGTCATACTATTTCAGCTCCATTATGCTGCGCATTTTTAGTTGAATTTCAGAGCGCACGCCGCGGCATCAAGAGCCCGATGCCGGCTCATTTACTTTCCAGCAAGGACTTTTTAATACATCAATTCCACTATTAGTAGAAAATAGGCCCAAAAGAGAGCTGGGGTCTACACCAAATGATACCGATAGTACATCATATGTGCATGTCGCTTCACGCGTTGTACCAGGAGGAGAAATACACAATTGTCCAAGTCTGTTTTCACGGGGAAGGTTCTTTTTTTGGGTTGCGGCTCGGTAGGTCAGTGCACCTTACAACTGCTCTTGAAACACCTTCCCGTCGCCCCGCAGAACGTTACGATCATCGACTTCGTCGATAACCGCCACCGCATATCCCGGCTCCTTGAGTTGGGAATGAACTACCGCCAAGAGCGGATTACTCCAGAAAACTACTCATCGATATTCAAACAACACCTTAGCGGTGGTGACATTCTTATTGATCTTGCCTGGAACATCGGGACTATGGATCTCGTTGAGTGGTGCCGTGACCACCAGGTCCACTACATCAATACATCGATTGAAGTATGGAACCCCTACGAAGAGGACGCACGTAAAGATCCGAGAGATTTCACCCTCTACGCCCGACAGATGGAGCTCACAAAACTCATCACTCGCTGGGGTGACAACAATGGCGCTTCGGCGGTCTTAGACCACGGTGCAAACCCTGGGCTCGTCTCTCACTTCACGAAGGAAGCCCTTACTGGGATAGCACGCCAAATCATCGAGACGAAGCCTCAGGACAACCGGGTGGGTGTACTCAAGGAAGCCCTCGCTGCCCGGAACTTCAAACGGCTTGCTCAAGTAGCTGGGGTCAAAACTATTCACATCAGCGAGCGCGATACGCAGGTATCGTACCTTCCGAAGAAGACCAATGAGTTCGTGAACACCTGGAGCGTCGAGGGTCTTTACGAGGAGGGCGTTGCGCCCGCAGAGCTTGGGTGGGGCACCCATGAGGAAACAGTTCCGGATGGCGCTTTCATGTATGAAGAAGGGCCGAAGAACAAAATCTGCCTCTCCTCGATCGGGATGAACACCTATGCGCGCTCGTGGGTCCCGAGCGGAGAGATAGTTGGCATGATAATTCGCCACGGCGAGTCCTTCGGCATCTCGGACCGCCTCACCGTCTGGGAGGGAAATAAGGCAATTTATCGCCCGACCGTACACTATGTGTACTGCCCATCCGATGCGGCGATTGCGTCTTTACACGAGCTCAAGATGCGCCAATATTCGCTTCAAGAAGCACAACGGATCATGAGTGACGAGATAACAGATGGCAGAGACGAGCTGGGGGTTCTTCTTATGGGCCACGACTTCCGTTCGTGGTGGACAGGGAGCCTCCTTGATATTCACGAGGCTCGCTGCCTTGTTCCGCACCAGAATGCTACGACGGTTCAGGTTGCTATCTCTGTGCTCGCTACGGTGAATTGGATGCTTCGAAATCCCACCGCTGGTGTGCGACTCCCAGATGATATTGACCATGAATACATACTTGAGTTCTGCAAACCCTACCTCGGAAAGTTCGTTTCTGAGGATGTAAATTGGGGGCCTCTCGACAATCTGGACCAGAAGTATACTGCCTATGGGCAAAAGCCGGTTGACCGGACGGTTGACTCTTGGCAGTTTGAGGCGTTTAGGAAAGGGATTTTGTAGCCTCGCTTCTTATTTATTTTTAGCTCCTACACCTAAGAAGTCTTGCAGTAAGTGACGTAGAAATGCGCCCCTCGGTCGAAGGGTAGGATACGCATCGCTCGAGCGCGCCACCGCCATTAGTAGCTTAGAGAGGAACCTGTGCATCTCTCGCGGATCCGTCCTCATCGCTTCGGGAATGGCCACCGACGATATTGCTCTCATTGGGAACCACCAGGGCATTAGCTGCATCAAGTTGTTCGGCGAGAGCAATGTAATGCGATCGATCCCTGCTTCACCCCATTCTAGCTCAACGGCGCAGGTCGAAAACTGGCGAAGAAGCATATAGGCCGGCCCCTCTTTCTTGGTATCGCGCAGCTTTACTACTAACTCAGCGTAGCTGGTTTGATTAAAAACCCGGCCATGGAAGCGCCCCTCCGCCTCCATCAGCTGACTCAAGAACCGAGCGCGATCGAGAAAACAAGGCGTCACTTGAACACCAAGAATCGACGAAATCCGCGCTGGAGAACCGAGATGAGATTTTAAGAGCAGGATTGGGTCTTCCCGAAAAAGGGCGAGCTGATTTGTGAGAAAATCACGCAGCTCAATCACACCACGCGGTCCTGCTCCACCTTTTGAGAGATCAATCGTTGTGCTTAGGTCGCTTCCGGTCTGAAGTATAAGGGTGCGACACCCCCCCTCCCACAGCTCAACAATGATGCGGGATGATAGTTGACTTCGTAGGCTAAGATCGTCGATTTCGAATCCAACGACGGCCCAGCCATTGAGTACGCATTCGGTCCTCTGCCGAACCGAAACGTAATTCGCCGCTAGTGGTGTGCACCGAAGACCTTGGCTCTGAAGATGATTCTGCAGATCTGCAAAGAGCCCCTGAAGGCTCGTCGACTCAAACGCAGGAGCACTCGAGGATATCAGTAGGAATTTATCAGACACGAGCTCCCTCACAGCGCCGGTGAATTGCTCTACTGACTTGTCGTGAAGAGCAATCAAAACCGCCTCAAGTGATTCGATCACTTTGGTCGCCGGTTTCACCGCAAAAATCATCGTCGGCGACGAGTCCTCTTTACACCGAAAGAGGGAAATTTTTGGATAGGGGTCCTCGTAGTCCCAACTAACAACCGCCCCGCTACAATCTAGCAAGATCGATCCAACCTTGGATATCGCTACTTCGCCGCGCCAGTCTAGTGCCAGGGCATCTTCAGCCGAAAAACAACTAAAACCGCTTCGCTTTTGACGAAACAGAACATCCCCTG
>JAYVGZ010000438.1:0-13678 GCA_043771805.1 Pseudomonadota bacterium | reverse complement strand
CATCCATGATACCGACACCATGCGTAATCCGAGTTCTTCAGTCAATCGACGGTGCATATCGGGCAGATGCCCTACGCCGTAGTAAATCGCGAGATTCTTCTTGCCGGCCTCAAGCTCTTTCTTAAGGACAGATATCACCACTTTATTTCTATCTGAGATTAAGACACTCCCGTCTTCACCTTCGAGGGCCTTCAACACCTGATCCGACGCCAAAAGCCCGTGAGCCATAAACCGCTTAAAGGTGGCTCGCTCCGCTGTGGTGGGGCCGCGAATTACCATCATCAATGGGTTGATGCTCTCAAGCTCTTTCGATGAGAAACCGCTCTCTTCAAGCGATCGCTGCAACTTGGGATCGAAGGAAAGCTTGAAGAGCTTTAGAATCAGCTTTGGTAGCGTTTCACCGCGCGCTTTCATGGCGCGAGCAAGGTCAGTCGGTGTCATATCCGCGTGCAGGAAATTCTTCGCCTGATAATCTATCTCATCGAGTTGAAAATCGAGCCCGAGTAGCTCCGCAAGCTTCTTCTGGACCATACCGAGTGCTGAGTCATGAGAGCTACCCTTCAATTCTTCGATTCGGTCTGTGTCGGCGATGAGCTCGAAGAGCACTTCTTCATACTCCTTAAACTTCTGATTCAGTCTTTCGAAATAGATTCGCTCGCCTAGGTGAACCGCTCCGACAAAATCGACCGTAGCGCCTGCGAATGCTCCGGGCGCCGCATAGTGGACGAGGGCAATCTCTAGATCGTGGGTTCCATCGGAAGCTTCCGAAATTCGCATGAGGGGTGGAGGGCCCTTCAGAGTGCGAGTATCCCGCCAAATAAGGAGGAGCATACAAAGCACTACAGATGTCAGGAAGAGATACAGCTTTAGCGTCAGTCGAGGTGCAGGAGTATCCATGCTTCGGTATATACCTCCTTTTTGCCAGAGGGACACGGGAGTGTTCCATTCCAGGGGCTGCTTTACCAGCCGATTCAAAAGCACTGAAACCTGATCACACCCGGAATGTCCAATCCGCTTGTCATTAAACTGAGATCAAGGCACTTTACCGGGGCTCGGCGAGACCGGGTTCTAATCGATGCGAGGGGCGATGTTGATTCAAAAATTCGGTGGCACTTCAATGGGCGACCCAGCGACAATTCATAATAACGTCGTGCCGATAATCCGCGGTGCCCTCGTGGAAAATAGGCGCCCCGTAGTAATAGTCAGCGCAATGACCGGGATTACGAATGAGCTCCTTGGGCTCGCACAAAGGGCTCTTGATAAAGAATCAGGGGAGCATTCTGCACTGCCTGGGCTTGATGTAATTCGGAAGAAGCACCTTGCCTGGGTACAGGCTTTTCAGAGAGAAACGAACTGGTCAGAGAAAGCACGGGCCTTTCTCAACAGCGAGCTGTTGCGTCTTGAACAGGTGCTATCGGCGATTGCCATCATTGGAGAGCTTCCAGTTCGGTCTCATGATGCAGTGCTGGCTGTCGGTGAAAAGCTCTCGGCTCACACGTTGTCGTGCGCCTTAAATGCTTCAGGAGTGCCGGCGGAGTATATTGATACTGAAAAGATTGTGCCTATCTCCCTTAAGTATCGAAGTGATAACTACTGGGACGAGGTGGCAACACTCTTCAATTCCCGGCTTAGCTCCGTTCCTTCGGGCTCTGTTCCAGTCCTACCAGGCTATTTCGGCCAGATCGACGGAGGCATTCTCGCCGCAGTGGGTCGTGGGTACTCTGACTTTAGCGCCTCCCTAGTCGGACGAGCTCTCGGCGCGCAAGAAGTTCAGATCTGGACGGACGTTGATGGGGTACTATCAGCGAACCCTCGAATAGTACCAGACACCAAGATAATTCCACGCCTCTCGTTCGATGAAATGGCAGAGCTCGCGCATTTCGGAGCGAAGGTGCTGCACCCCTTTAGCGTCAGGCCTGCGGTGCAAGCAAATATTCCGATCCGGATCCTCAACACCTTCAACGCCACGTGCCCAGGTACAGTGGTGGAGACTTGCTTCACGCAGGTAGAACACCCGTGTAGATCTGTCACGTACAAGAAGGACGTAACGATCATTCGCATCACAACCCCTCGGATGCTTTTGGCCCATGGCTTCTTGGCTCAAGTTGGCTCCGTGTTCGAGCAGCACAGAGTCAGCGTGGATCTAATCGCGACCTCAGAGATAAGTATTTCGCTGACGGTAGATCAAACGCTCGACGAAAATGACGCGTTGGTCTCCGACTTGACGGCTCTCGGCGAAGTCGACCTACAACGAGACAATGCCATCATTAGCGTTATCGGTGACAAGATCGCTGAAGAGTTCACCTTCTCGGCTATGATTCTATCAGAACTCGGTGCGGCCCGTATTCCAGTGAAACTGATTTCACTGGGAAACTCCCTGATCAATTTTAGCCTCGTCGTTGATAATGTTCAGTGTGAGAGGGCCGTACAATTGCTCCACGCTCGACTTCACCCACCTGAATAGCTGACGTCGGTTACGACGATTTTTCCACCGTGCAGGTAAACTGCTGTTCGGGGACTGTCTGCGATAGTGAAAGGTTCGCCTTAAACTGCGCCGTAGCAGCGCTTACGATGCGTCTATCGGAGGATGTGAGGGTTCCACGACGATAGCTTTTTACCCTGTTGATCAGTGCTAAAGCGAGATCTCTCAGCACGACATTGTTGGCCCTGTACGCACTTAAGATCGGCAAATTGCTCGCCGTAACACAGAGAGAACTAACACCAAGACACGTCACCGATTGTACTGGCAGAGTCCACGAGATCTCCCAACTAGCAATTTGAATCTTCTGGGCACTCTCAAGACTCTGCTTGATGAAGACTGCCTCTCGCCGTGCGGCCGGTATTGCACGAAGAATAGCGGCAGCTCGCTGGACGATAGCTTGCTGCTCTTTTGCACCACTGTCGAGAGCACCAAGCACCGGACTGAGATCAACAGTAGTGCATGCACAGGTTGACCCATCACCACCACATACATTACATGCATCTACTTTTGCTGAGCCGTTGGGCGTGCCATTACAGTCACGACAAGAACTGCCGTCTCCACCGCATACGTTACACACATCTACCTTGGCGCTGCCGTTCGGTGTGCCATTGCAGTCGAGACAGGAGCGTCCGTCGCCGCCGCATACATTGCAGATATCTACTTTAGCACTGCCATTTGGCGTCCCTTTACAGTCGAGACACGATGTGCCGTTTCCGCCGCACACGTTACAAATATCTACCTTTGTATTTCCATTTCGCACGCCCTTACAGTCAACAACTTGGCACGAAGTTCCATCACCGCCGCAAACATTGCAAACATCGAGCTTGGCCGAGCCGTTCGGCACACCCTTACAATCGAGACATGACTTCCCGTCACCGCCGCAGACATTACAAACGTCGACGCGGGCGGATCCATTTGGCACACCCTTACAGTCCAAACATGAAGTACCACTGTTTCCACAGGCGCCGCATTGGCCTAGAAGTGGTCCAGTGGTAGGCGAGCCCTCATCAATCTCACCGTTACAGTTGTTATCAATGCCGTCACATATCTCAGGTGTCGGCACCCCAGCTGTAACCGAGCAGGCGGCTGAACCTAGAGTTGTGCAGACATTCACGCCCGTGCGCTTGCACGCACCGACACCGGCAAAGCAGGCGACACCTGCCTGGAAATCTTCGTCAACCTGACCATCGCAGTCATTATCGATGTTGTCGCAGACCTCGACGCTCGGGGGTCTTGGAGGGAACGAACACATCGAGCTACCGTTTGATGCGCAGATGCGAAATCCCAGCTTCTGACAGGCACCAATACCAGCGACGCATGATGACCCTAAATTAAAGTCCTCATCCACAGAACCATCACAATCGTTGTCCGCCTGATCGCATAACTCTGGCGCCGGCTCTTTATCGGTGACGCAGTGACAATACCGTTCGGGGCTTCCGCTGTAGTACCCGGCAGAACACACACCGACCAAGCCGGTATCACAAAGGGTGCCAGGCACAGCTGGGCCATTTGCAACTCCGAGACAATCGAGAGTGCACGTCGAATTGTTTCCATTGCAAACTCCGCAGCTATCACGCACCAGCCCGTTGACTGGAATATGCGGACAACTGCCATTGGTTCGGATCGAACTCAGCTCTAGAGCGTGCGCAGGAGATCCGTTTCCATTCACTGTAAGAGAAATGGCACCTATTTGATTAAACTGGGCACCACCGCCCTGACCTGACGCGGGGGTGAAAGTATTGAATGGAACGAGGAGGGTGAGAGGATCCGCTCCGGTTGAAACTGATTGTGAGAGAGCAACTGTTGCAATGGATACAGATGAGGGGTCAACCGCATCGAACACACGCAACTCTATGTCCAACGGAATTTGAGCCGGGTAATTGAAACTTCGGACTGTCAGAACGAACGCAGATCCTCCATCCTCAGTAAAATCAACGCCACCAAGCCCCCCTGTCTGCACCCCCGGAAGAGCGTTTCCATCCCAGATGTATGTAGTCTGACCGGTGGAAGAGGACTGCGTGTGTTTTAATGAACCTGACCCGACGCCCCCTGAGACAGCCGCGACCACCGCAGCGGATGCGGCAATCTCCCTAACCCCTCCGAGGGCCTGCGAGGTTTGTAAAATTGTCTGACTTGTCACTGTCCCAGCAGTAGCGCTCTGAGCGCCCTGCAGGGAATCGATTGAAATCGCGTGCGCTGTAAGGGGTAGGGAAGCCGAAAAGAAGCACCCTACTAATAGCACCAAACTGAGGACCTTAGCCGCAAGAACAGACAACCTAGAATTCATAGAGCACCAATACCGAAAAAACCATTACTTCCGGCAATGTAGAGGCTCTTGTGGGAACTCGAAAGGGGCAAAGTCATTCGGATTCCGACCCTACTCTGCACCACCACTGTACGCCGAAGGGGTGTCCCATTTTGAGAGCGAAATTCGCCCCTCGGGCAGAGAGGAGGCGCTCTTGAGCACGCCTCCTCTGAATTCGCCATGACGAGCTATGGGTACTAGTTTTTTGCCAGATTCTCGCAAGGTTATCGCCCTTGGGGACTTCGACCGGGTTTGTTCCTGAAATTGGACCGCCTATTAGAACGGTGATATCCTTCCTCTGAAAAGTAGATACCAAAGCAAGAATCTTTCTATACATCACCGGAGCGTCAGGACAGGCCCTCGCGAACGAGTGCGGCCCTTTTGCTCAAGCCCTAATCAGCATCCGACTGTTGTTATTTTAACGGACTATGTCCAATCAGTACCCACCTCGAGACGAGCTCCGCGATCACGGTGCCACACTCGCAGCCGTAGCGGTTGTTGGAATGGCGTGCCGAGTACCCGGAGCCCGCAGTACGTCTGAATTCTGGCAGCTGCTTAGTGAGGGACGAGAGGGGCTCTCGCTCCTGACAGAGGAAGAGCTTCGCACTGCGGGAGCAAGTGAAACCTTGATCAGAGATCCGCGGTACGTTAGGGCAGGTATGTTCCTCAAGGACATGGAGCAATTCGATCCGGGCTTCTTCGGTTTGAGCCCTCTTGATGGAAAGATCCTCGATCCGCAACACCGGCATTTTTTAGAGTGCTCTTGGGAGGCATTCGAGAACGCCGGTTATGATCCCACCCGTTTCGCGGGATCGATAGGGGTGTTTGCGGGATCGGGGCACAATGCTTACTTCCACTACAACGTCCTCGCAGATCCCGATCTTGTATCTTCTACTGGATTTTTTCTTTTACGCCACACGGGGAACGATAAGGATTTTTTATCTACCCGCGTATCCTACTGCTTCGACTTGAAGGGACCGAGCGTGAATGTCCAAACTGCCTGCTCAACCTCACTAGTAGCGGTGCACATGGCTTCTCAAAGTTTGCTTAACGGTGAGTGTGATATGGCTCTCGCCGGCGGAGTCTCAATCGAGCTACCCCACCGTCAAGGATACCTGTTCCGAGAGGGCGAAATTCTTTCGTCCGATGGGCACTGTCGCCCCTTTGACGCGAGTGCAGGTGGAACTGTTTTTGGAAGTGGCGTTGTTGTAGTACTCCTCAAACGACTCGACGATGCTATCGCTGCGGGAGACACAATTCATGGTGTTATCAGAGCCTCGGCGGTAAACAACGATGGTGCAGGCAAGATAAGTTATCTTGCGCCAAGCGTTGATGGACAAGCTGCGGCAGCGCAAGAAGCACTGGCGATTGGAGAGATAGATCCTCGTACCGTAACCTATATCGAGGCTCACGGAACCGGCACTCAGCTCGGCGATCCAATTGAGATCGCAGCTCTTACGCAGGCATACGGAGAAGGCCACGACCAGAAACAGTTCTGCCGCGTCGGCTCTCTCAAGTCGAATATTGGACACCTGGATACAGCCGCGGGAGTAGCAAGCCTTATTAAGGTTCTCCTTTCGATGCAGCACAAAACGTTGCCGCCGACCCTTCACTTTAAGGCGCCAAACCCTGCGATTGACTTCCCAAAAACTCCGTTTCGCGTGAACAGCACGGCAAGTGATTGGAGCTCACAAACTCCCCTCCGCGCGGGGGTAAGTTCACTCGGAGTTGGTGGAACAAATGCTCACGTTATTGTCGAAGAAGCACCTGAGCGTCGAACGACCAAAACAGGGCGGAAAATTGATCTGCTGCTATTCTCGGCCCGCACGGATTCTGCGCTTTTAGCGGGGAGAGATAGCTTCGCTCAATTCTTTACTGATCCAGCGAATTCTTCAACGCTGTCGCTCAATGATACGGCATATACACTCGCAGTGGGGCGTCGTGAATTTAAAAAGAGAGCTTTCATTGTAGCAGATGGCACAGATACTGCTGCTCAGGCGCTTACGGGTCAGCGCGAGGGGTACATTCAGGGTGAGGCGCCTACGGGCACCCGCGAAGTGGCCTTCATGTTCGCTGGGGGCGGGGCTCAGTATCCGGGTATGGGGTACGGACTTTACACCGATGAGCCGGTTTATAGATCAGTGGTCGACGAGTGCTTTGAGCTACTCCGGCCTTTAGTGCCCTTTGACCTCAAGTCGATCCTTTTTCCAGGTGGTGGTGGCGGAGTGGAGAGTTCTGAAGCTGAACTTGAACGCCCGAGCCGCACTTTACCGGCACTCTTTATTACTCAGTATGCGCAGGCGCGCCTGTGGCAATCGTGGGGTGTAAATCCCTCGGCTCTGATCGGTCATAGCTTAGGCGAAAACACTGCGGCTTGCTTGGCCGGGGTCCTCTCACTGAAAGATGCGCTGGCGCTTGTTGCACTTCGCGGGCGGTTGTTTGAGACCATTCACGGTACTGGCATGCTTGGGCTGGAGTTGAGCGAAGAGCAGCTCACACCGATGCTTGGAAACACTCTTAGTCTTGCGGCCGTAAACGCCCCTTCGCTTGTAGTGGCATCGGGGCCGACACCTGCTCTGCTTGATTTAGAGCGAAACGCTGAAGCATTGAATGTTGGATACAACCGGGTACGGATCGCTATTGCCGCGCATTCGAGTATGCTCGAAAGTGTTCTGCAGCCATTTGGCGACTACCTACGATCTATCACGCTTCACGAACCGCAAATTCCTTTTATCTCCAACCTCACCGGTGATTGGATAACGCCCGAACAAGCGACCGGCCCGGAGTATTGGGTCGAGCACCTCCGTAATACCGTACGCTTCTCGAAGGGAATTACGACGCTCCTCGCACTGAAGCGTTACGTATTTCTTGAAGTGGGACCTGGGCGCACCTTGGCGACCCTTGCCTCGATGAACGGTACCTTAGAAACCAACGCGACCATCATCACCTCAATGCACCATCCAGAAGACCACAATGCCGATCTATCTCACATGCTCGGCGCTCTCGGGAAGTTATGGATAGCTGGCGCAGAGATATCTTGGAGCGATTATTACGGCGAAGGCATTCGAAACCGGGTACAACTCCCGACGTATTGCTTCGACCATGTACCGTGCTGGATCACACCAAAGGTCGCCCCTGCACTTCAATCCAACCTTCCAGGGGACGTGACACGGCGTGGCAAAACAACTGAAGAGTTCCTCTTCCAGCGCGTATGGCAACGGGTGAGCATTCCCGCAGATTATCAGATTCTCTCGCAAGCCCGAGTGTTGGTATTCGTTTCTGAAGTACCCGTCGGAGCTGCTGTTGTAGCTGCTCTAAAAAAAGTTGGGGCGGATCTTCGAGTCGTTCGCCATACTCTAACTCTGGGTGAAAAATACTCTCTGCGCGCAGACGCGCCCGAGGACTTTAGTAACCTCATCTCAGAGCTTAAGAGCTCTGATTGGTTGCCATCTCACATTCTTCATTTATGGGCGCTTGACCTCTCAAATGATCCAGCACACATCCTTCAAGATCAAGAGCGCGCACTCGCCTTCGATTCTCTCTTCCACCTCGCGCAAGCATTCGGGATGGAAGGGGTTGAGCGGCTCGCGTGGTGTATAGTCACATCTACAATGTTGCAGGTCTCGGGTGAAAGTGTCGACTTACCGTTAGCAGCGCTAGCTCTAGGCCCTGTGCGCGTGTTGCCGCAAGAATTTCCCGACTGGCAAACCAGATTAGTAGACATCGATTTAGCTGCTGACAGCTCTAACCTCAAAGCTCTCGCAGATTCTGTGTGTAGCGAGTTGGCGCACCTAGGCCCATCGACTGGAAAATGCGCAGTTGTAGCTCGACGATCGACTCACCGATTCGTCGAGGCGATTTCCCAAGTTCCAGAGAGCAGCACGCCCCCTGGCTCGTTACCCCCAGTACGATCGGGCTGTGTCTACCTGATCACAGGTGGCACTGGTGGCTTAGGACTTGTTGCTGCGCGCATGTTGGCGGCCGCAACTAGGATTACCCTCGTCCTTACAAGTCATCGTACGCTGCCACAGCGTTCAGAGTGGAAAGACCTGCTGCGTGATCAGGCTCCCGATGCGGCGACTTTGACCCAGCTCGTTGAACTCGAGAAGCTTGGAACAATAGTCGTGCTCGATTCGCTTGACATTACAGATGAGGCGGCTGTTCGAGCATTGAAAGATCGCCTCTCTGCTCTTGGCACTCTGCGCGGGATTATCCACACAGCAGGTGTGATAGATGACGAACTGCTCGTCAATAAAAATATGACGAAAGCCACCCGTGTGTTCGCACCGAAGCTTAAAGGTTCGGTAGTGCTCGATCGAGTCTTTCGCGACGATCCGCTCGACTTCTTCGTGCTCTACTCGTCAACAAGCGCCCTTGCTGGGCTCCCCGGCCAAATAGATTATGCCGCCGCTAATTCATTCCTGGACGCATTTGCTCACTTCGGTACCTCACGTGGCGTCAAATGCATCTCTATAAATTGGAGCGCCTGGCGCGGCTCTGGAATGGCGGCGGACCTCGCGACTGGTCATTCGCAACCGAGGCTGCCTGCAGGTCGACCCGTTCTGCATCC
Source organism: Pseudomonadota bacterium (assembly GCA_043771805.1). Classification (GTDB taxonomy): domain Bacteria; phylum Bdellovibrionota_C; class UBA2361; order UBA2361; family OMII01; genus JAYVGZ01. The sequence goes on along the minus strand of JAYVGZ010000438.1, from coordinate 4,321 downwards.
CTTTATCGACCGCTCTCTCGAAAGCTCAGAAACAAAGCTGGAGTATCTCGCTCCTCTCAAAGTAGGTCGCGACTGGATACTTTCTGAGCACAGAATAAAAGACGGGCCAGCACTTCTTCCCGGTTCTGCGTTTCTAGAATTAGCCTACGCCGCCTGGCACGATGCTCATCCAGGCGATCACGATCTTGAGATGACCGACGTCTCATTCGAATTCCCCTTCGTTGTTGGCGAACGGGAAACGAGGGTGATGCACGTGTCACTCGAAGATGCTCCTGATAGTTGTAATTTCACCCTACACAATGGTGAATCTGACGAACCCATCGTACACGCACGAGGCATGATCCGCCCTCAACTTTGGAGGGAGCAACAGATTGACCTTGAAGCAATTCGATTGCGCTGTGCCGCGGGTACGCAACGCTTCGATGACCCCCTCCACCACCCGCACCTCGAGTTTGGCTCACGGTGGGCTTCTCTTTCTGTTGTCCGCTTCGCTCCAAACGAGGCACTAATTGAGTTGAATTTTCCAGGTGATATCACCGAGGAGCTATCCACCTTGCGGCTGCACCCTGCCCTTGTGGATATGGCAACCGCCGGTGCGCAGGTGATCATCAACGGCCACCGGGCTCTCGAGGAGTTTTACGTACCAGTCGGCTACCGACGGATACGTATGCATGGAGTCTTTCCCAGTCAATCATTCAGTCACGTAGTTCTTTCGCACTCAGGTCTGAAAGCTCACGACAACGCTAGCGGTGATTCAGTAGAGTTTGATATCCTTGTGGCCAACTCAGTTGGCTCTGTTTTTCTTTCTATCGAAGGCTTTCGTATGCAGCGCCTCCCCGGCGTTCAGAGCTTTAGAGATGAGGTTACACGACGGGAGCCTGCAACACCTCCGATGTTAGAGCGCGCGCTGGAGCTCGGTTTAAATGTCGAAGAAGGTAGTCAGGCATTACAGTACCTGCTGGATGCTCCCTTCGGCGCGCAAGTTGTAGTTAGCCCCTTCAATCCTCACTTCATCCACGACGAAGTCATCCGAGCTGGTGCACCCCAAGAAACCTCGAAAGTGCCATCTCATGACCCGGACGCCGATCCAGAGAATTTAAGAATCGCGGGTGCTTTACAGGGTATTCCCGCCATTGAGCAAGTCATTGTGAGGTGCTTCCTTGATGCTGCAGGCAATGGAAGGTTCGTTGCCTTCTTTACACCTTGCGCAGATAACTACGTCACTATCAGCGATATTAGGAGGATCGCGCGAACTGTGCTGGAGCCATCGTGTGTGCCGCAGCAGTTCGTCGAAGTAGATGAGATTCCACGTAACTTGACCGGGACTATTGATCGCGCTGCTTTGCGAGACCCTTTGGCACAAGAGAAGATCTGCACACCGCCAAAGACGGCTACTGAGAAAACCTTAGGAGGTATTTGGGCTAAAGCGCTGGGTGTTTCTCAGATTGGGTTGGAAGATAATTTTTTTGACCTCGGTGGATACTCGTTGCTTTCAATCAGGGTTATCGTTCAGATCTACAAACGCCTCAACGTTAAACTTGATCAAGCGACGATGGTTCTCAATACCCTTGAGCAAGTGGCCCGAGAGATTGATCAACGGCTTGGTGTGCAACAACCTCAGAGGGCTGCTGGAGGAGAGGCAGGAGTCGACAATCAGCAAGCACCTCAGCCAACACCCCAGCCCTCATCTCATCTTGCATCGGTAGGATCCGGTTTTCTTCGTTCACTCTTTGGAGGTGCTCGATGATGCCACTTTTATTCGGAGCCACTGAATCCCCCCTTTATGGAGTGTTTCATCAAGCACAGGGGGCCCGCCGGAATGCGGGAATAGTTCTTTGCTACCCTTTTGGACAGGAATATATGCGAGCGCACCGCGCTTTTCGGCAACTCGCGCTGCTACTTACTCGAAAAGGATTCGACGTGCTCCGTTTTGATTACCGTGGAACCGGAGACTCCAGCGGAGAGTGTGATGCCACCACAGCGACCGATTGGTTGCACGACATTTCTGAGGCTGTGCAGGAGCTCCGTGAAACCGCGAATATTACTTCAGTCTCGCTCATAGGGCTCCGTCTCGGTGCTCTTTTTGCCGCGGCGGCGTGTCGTGACGTATCGACGAACATTGAACAACTTGTACTTTGGGATCCGGTTTTATCAGGCGCTGAATATAAGACTGAGCTCCTTCAAGCTATGGAAGACGAGGTACCGAGCGATAAAGGAGTCGTCACAGGTAATAAAATTACCGCGGAAGGAGCTCTTCATTACAACGGCTTTTCTCTCGCAGACAAGCTGCTTCGGAGCGTGATCGATCTCGATCTGCGTGACACAGTACCGATGCAGGTATCGAAAGTCCTCCAGATAGTGTCTCACGAAACACCATCATTCACTGAGCTTCGCTCGTCTTGGGCTCACCATCCGGCGTACCGTTATCATTTTGCGGCTGCGCCCCACGATTGGAATTATGTGGATGATTTCGGGGGGATCCTTCTTCCTCAACCTGTTATTCGAGCGATCGTACAGTGGTTTGATAGTGGGGCGGTGTCATGAAGGAGCGGATACTTCGCGTCGGAAAACCGACCCCGCTCATTGGTATCGCTACCGAACCAACCACCTTCGATCCCTCGCGTCCAGCTCTTCTCATCCTCAACTCTGGTGTCATGCACCATGTAGGAGCCTGCCGCCTCTCGGTCAAGATCGCGCGCTCCGTTGCTGAGCGAGGAGTACTCGCTGTTCGGTTCGATTTCTCTGGCATAGGAGATAGTGAGCCCCGGCGAGGAGCCGAATCATTTGAAACCACTTCGCTGCGAGAATGTACCGAGGTGATGGACTACCTTGAAAAAAATCGGGGCATCACGCAATTCATTATATTTGGTCTCTGCTCTGGCGCAGATGCGGCATACAACACGGCGCTAGCAGATAAGCGAGTGATAGCCTTTAGCCAGATCGACGCTTATTGCTACGTTACGCCCCTCTTTTATTTTCATCACTACTTTCCCGTGTTCTTCAACTACGCACGGTGGAAGCGATTTCTATCGAACCAGTTCAGGGGGTTTCTCAAATACTCGACCCCGAACGAGGCCTCCGCGCCGACAGAAACTTCCGAGAACTTTGAGATGCCAACGTACACCCGTATTTTCCCTCCCAGAGAGACCGTGGCGCGAGGTCTTTCTGAATTAGCCTCCCGTGGTGTCAAAATGCAGGTAATTTTTACAGGTGGGGAGCGCTGCTACAATCATCAAGGTCAGTTTCGTTATAGCTTTAGGGATGTTGATTTTCGCGATTACCTCTCTGTTGAATACTTCCCAGAGACCAACCATATTATCACCCAGCCAGCGCAGCAGTGCCTGGTTGTTGAAACAGTATCGCAGTGGATAACCGAATCTTCCGTACCCGCTACCCCCTCGACTCAAAGGGCCGTGCTTTGAACAGAGTCTTTTACGATTGCTTGAACCACAGCCAATGAGCAGTATCTCGCAACCATTCACTTCTGTAGTTATCGGCGAGGAATCACTCCTGATTCAGTGCTGCGATCTCCTGATCCAGCAAGGTAACGCTGTTATCGCTGTCGCATCCCAGAACCATCGCATACTTCGGTGGTGCGAAGAGAGAAAGATTCGGTGTTTTGGTACGATCGAGGCACTTTCCACTGCTTTGGAAGGTCTCACTTTCGATTTCCTCTTCAGCATCACAAATCTAAGAATGTTACCGAGTTCGCTAATCGCCCGCCCGTCTCGAATGGCTATCAATTTCCACGATGGCCCGCTCCCTCGTTACGCGGGTCTCAACGCACCGGTGTGGGCTCTTATGAACGGCGAACAGAGTCACGGCGTTACCTGGCATCAAATGAATGTCGGTGCCGACACAGGCGATATCCTCACTGCGCGCGAGTTCCTAATTAACGAGGATGATACAGCCTTCGCGCTCAATGCTCAGTGCTACGAAGCGGGACTGGTGTCGTTTAGCGATCTGCTCGACCTTCTTCAAACAGAGAACTGCGAACCACTGCCACAAGATCTCTCACAAAGAACGTACTACGGGCTCACTAAACGCCCCTTTGCTGGAGGAATAATTGATTGGCGATTGAGCGCGAAGGGCATCCTACGGCTGATCCGCGCGCTCGATTTTGGCACCTATCCAAATCCTCTCGTGCTACCAAAGTTGTATCTTAGAGAAACATTTCTCCTGGTGCGAGAGGCGAACCTTGCCGATGGCAGCACTGCAGCACAGGTCGGCGAGATTCAAGCTTTATCCGAGGGAGCGATCACGGTCCGGTGCGCTGATGAGGCGATCACTCTGCGAAAGCTTTCGCTTTCTAGCGGTACAC
>JAYVGZ010000437.1:0-3723 GCA_043771805.1 Pseudomonadota bacterium | reverse complement strand
CCACGTATATGGCACATCGCTACTGATATAGATACACAGAAACAGTGTGATCTCAGGTAGAACAATCCAGGGCTTGGGAAAATACCGTGAGTGGTTACTTTTCGACGACTTCAATTGGAACCTGCAATAATTCCATACTTTTCCCAGTTGACAACCTACTGGGAGAATTCGCATGTACGCTGGAAAATTAGTCTTCGCACAACTCATGGAATTTCTGTCCGAGTATGAATTCCGAAAATGTGTTGAGCGATATGATGGCAATCATCGAGTCAGAAACTTCACATGCTGGGATCAATTCCTCTGCATGGCGTTCGCGCAGCTCACATACCGCGAAAGTCTGCGAGATATCGAGGTGTGCCTTCGAACTAAAGGCAAGAAACTTTACCACCTCGGCATCCGGGGAACAGTAGCGCGCACCACCCTCGCTCGCGCAAACGATCGACGCGACTGGAGGATCTACCAAGACTTCGCAATGGTGTTGATCGAGCAAGCGCGAGCGCTCTACGCGAATGACACTGTTTCCGTGCGGCTCAAGAGAGCAGTGTATACGCTCGATTCAACAACTATCGACCTGTGTCTGTCGCTCTTTCCGTGGGCGAAGTTTCGCTCGACGAAGGCAGCAGTCAAACTCCATACCGTCTTGGATCTTCGAGGCAGTATTCCCTCAGTAATCGTGATTTCAAGGGGAAATCTGCACGATGTGAACATTCTCGATGAACTCATTTTTGAGGCAGGAGCCATCTATGTCATGGACAGAGGATACCTAGACTTCGCTCGCCTCTTTCAGATAGCACAAGCTTCAGCGTTCTTTGTCACTCGAACCAAGAAGAACACCCTGTTCCGACGCAGCTACTCTCACGAAGTCAATCGCAGCAGCGGTGTCATTGCGGACCAAACTATCATGCTCACAGGGACAACGTCATCCAAAGACTACCCAGAAAAGCTTCGGCGGATCGTCTACCGAGACCCGACATCCAAAAAGCGGCTCGTGTTTATCACCAACAACTTCTCACTCGCTCCGAAGACGATCACCGCTCTCTACAAATCACGATGGCAGATCGAACTCTTCTTCAAGTGGATTAAGCAACACCTTCGCATCAAGGCATTCTTCGGTACCTCAGAGAATGCTGTACACACTCAGATCTGGATCGCTGTGTCCGTTTACGTTCTGGTAGCTATCGTCAAGAAGCGACTCGAGCTCGGGCACAGTCTCCACACTATGTTACAGATCTTGAGCCTCTCGACTTTCGAGAAAACCCCCATTTTACAGCTGTTTCGTGACGTAGATGACTCAGATGAAACCGCTGATCTTACTAACCAGCTGAAATTGTTCTAAAGTAAACGGGACAGCAGTGATAAAAGATACTACCTCGCTGCCCGTCTCTCTCTAAACCGCCGCTGCCTCTCACACGATGTCAGCGCTCGAGCTTTCTTGGGTCTCCCTTTCGGCGGACTAAGCGTATTCCATGCCGCCCCACGTATACTCTCTTTCGCAACTAAATCATGAAACGAATAGGCAAGAATCTGCAGTGCAAGCCGCGAACGTAAAATGGGATCAGTTACGACGCATTCGATTAGGACCGAGCCCCAATCCCCAGGCTCCGCTACGATCTTAAGAGCTGTGCGGTGTTGAAAAGAAACCTTTCTATTGGTCCAAGCGCCGGACCCTCTGCAGGGCACTGCGGCAATGGCACACAGATCTCTTAAAGAGTATGAATCATCCGCTCGAACAAGCGGCACGTAGTGCGCAGGTGGGATAAAGAAAGGAGTTGACATTATTGTTATTATAACGTTAATTCTAGCTTCGGTCTAGAGTTAATTTCGGTGCTTCGTGGCTAAAGATTCTATGAGCGATCCACGTAAAGAATTTGAAGAGCTACTTTTAGCATGTAGAGAAATTGCGACTAATTTTCCCGATGGTGTCGTTTATATTGGCGGCATTGCCGTCTACCTGCACTCTGTAAACCATAAAGAAACGGAGGCTCTTGCAGAGTTCACCCATGACGCTGATTTTTACATTTCACTAGCCGACATGAGTGATCTTCGCGATATCGAAGAGGTCACCGCAAATCGACGGCTCTGCAAACACCAGATCCGGAAAAGAGGGTTTGAATTCGATATCTACACAGAACGCCACTCAGCACTAATCGTACCCTATGATCAGGTTTTCGCTTCTTCTGTATCATACGAGAATATTCGAGTCGCATCTCTTGAGCACCTCCTAGTGTTGAAACTCGAAGCTTACCGAGACCGCCGTCAAAGCTCTAAGGGTTCAAAAGATGCCAAAGATATCATTCGGCTTGGATTGATCTCGCACGGAATGAAGAGAAAGCTCAATAAGGACCTGGTTGTTGGTTACTTAAGTGACGAACACCTTGAGCTACTCAGTACTATCAAAAGAGGCCCGGAATTTTTAGCTATGGCGAAGGGGAACGCGAAGTACGCCAAAGAGATGAGAACTCTTTTTGCTCAGGCTGTGGCAACTATTGAGTAAGAGAATCATCGTCAGTAAAATTTTCTGACCAAGGATCAATAATAATCACGCCTACGGCGTTCCGATGGGACGCCCCTCCAAAGGAGGGGACAAGCTCCAATGGCCAAGGATCAAGTTTTTAACTCCCGGGCGAGGGCACGACCAGCATCGCCATTGACGCCGTCGACGCGGTCAACCTCGACCACCATGCCGCGAGCAGGAAAGATGCCAACAAAAACGCGGCCGGGGCCACCAGAAGCATTTAGCTCGATAGTTCTAAGGTAAGAATCTGCAAACAGGCGTGGACCCCCGTTAACCAGATCATTCAGTAACGCTGCTGTCATTACCTCTACTGCCTTAACTTCTCGGTACTCTGTGTAGTGCGTGTCGTGCACCGCTTGCTGTGCCGCAACATCCTTACTTCTAAAGTGCTTCTCTGCTGGCACATTAGCTGGATCAGGATCTCGCTTTGGAATTAAGACCCACTCGCTCTCTACTTGCGGTTCTTGCGCCCAGTCCTGGGTCTTCCAGCGCTTCGCAAAATCGTGACCATCATAGATCAACTTATCCCCTGACCACTTCTTTGTAGAACACAGCTCATCCAACTTAAGAGGCGTATACGCCTCCCCGTTCACCGTCTTCGGTACTAGCATCAGGATATGGGTGTCCTTTATCTTCTCTCCAGGGTGTAACGCACAATCTTGGTTAAGAAACGCTTTCGTGATCTCCTTAGGCAATGGCGGCACTACCCCAACATCAACATTAAACGCCTGCTGCCACTGCGCGGGGCCAAGAAAATTATTCCCTAACTCCCGCGATATCTCAGTAATGCTCGGACCAAGCTGAACCTTAGCAGGATTACTTCGTCCACTCGTCCGTACATGCCTAAAAAGCTCCCGCACTGCTTCCTTAGACTCCCGGCTCCTAAACTGCCCAACTAAAAGTGACTCTACTGCCCCTTGAATAGACGAATTGATATCACCACTATGGAACACCTCCATATGGTGCAAAATACGCCCAAAATCTCGCGTAAACGTAAACGATAACGGCTGCGGCTGACCTTGCGATAGCTCGCTCTTGCGCTGCTCTAGATTCTCGTACGCTACTACAAGCTGATCCATCAGCGCCCCCCACTCTGCGTGCTGTGGTAACTCACCAGGCGCCCTCTTCGCTATCGCTAACTTATCCTCTCTCGATAGCTCCTCTTCGTACTTCTTGTAGATCACACGAGACAATACCGCAGGGTCTAG
>JAYVGZ010000436.1:0-2824 GCA_043771805.1 Pseudomonadota bacterium | reverse complement strand
GCGATCAGCTCGTTGTCGACCAAAGGGTCGCCTGACTGCAAAAGTTGTTCTCGTAACACCTTTGATTTGTGAACAAAAATATACCCGTGAACGGATACGCGAAAACAGTACCGATATGCTCTTAATCCACTGGCCACGTATGTAAGCTACTGGCCAAGAATCTTCACCAACACAAATTGGCCACCCTTGACTGTATTTCCACTCATAAGCTTCACGGTGGTGTCGCCATTCGCATCGAACGACCATGTACCAAGCGCACCCGGAAAATCCTTTGTCTGAGCTACGGCCGAGATGACCCCGGCTCTATCCTTCACCGAACTACGACTGATGGCATCTAAGATAACTTTGGCAGCCTCATACCCGTAGGCGGCGTACCCTTCGGGCTCCGTATTGAAGGTTTTTTTGTAAGAGTCGTAAAATATTTTGCCATTACCAGTAAGCTCGTGAGCGGGAACGCCGCCGAACGTTACGAATGCATTACCTTCAAGAACGTCTTTTCCTGCTGATTCGATGAAGGAGTTTTCAAAACATCCATCTGGAGCCATGAATTTTGCGGTTACTCCCGCTGCTTTCAGATCCTTTACGAGCTGCCCCGCTCCGGTTTGCGTGGTGCCGCCGAAGTAGACGAGGTCGGGTACCTGCTGTTTGATCCGCACGGCAAGAGAGCGGAAATTTGCAGCTTTTGGGTCGATCTTATCGAACCCGAGCACTGTCAACCCGAGCTTCTCTGCACTTCGCTTAAAGACCGAGCCTACGCCTTTTCCGTACAGTTCACCGTCGTGGAGAATAAAAACTCGATTTGCCCCGAGCTCTTTCGCCCACTGCGCTCCGACATCTCCTTGTAGGTCATCGGCTGGTACGACTCGGAAGAAGTTAATGGCGCCTGTCGGCCTGTAAATCATTGGCTCATTCGGCTCCCCGAGCCCCGGCTTCGTAAGGCCAGGCCACGTGGCTGCCGGGCTCACCTGAAGGAGCCCCGCTTGATTGAGCTTCGGCATACTTATTTTTGCAGCGCCAGAGTTGTAGGGGCCAATATAGGCGATAACCGACGGGTCTTGCGCAGCCTTATCGGCATTTGACGCTTCAACAGCGGGGTCCCAGGCGCCGCGCGCGGGGGAGGCGTCGTCCCAGTCTTCATACTGAATCGTTGTGTTTGCAACTTTGCTCTGTATCTCCTGGAGCGCTAGCCGGATGCCGTTAGCGATACTTGTTGCTTGACCGTTGGCGCTGCCGGTTTTAGGCAGGCTAGAGACAATTTTTAGAACCGAAGGGGTATCTGCGAGACACGGGGAAGGGGAAGTTGAAAGCAGAAGGAGAGACCCGAGAATGAGGGCGCGAACAGGGGAAAATAGGTGATTCATGAGTAGCTCCATAGGCATAGCCACGTGCAGTATGGCATACTTCCTCACAGCGTCGGAAGTGACTGCAGAGGCCATATGATAGGTGGAGACTCTTCTCGCTTCTTCTTGAGCGAGTCTTATTCGGCGAGGATATGTGGTAGCAAAAAGCCCGAAGGAAACTGTGATTGCTCGCCTTATTCGGGAGGGGCTTTTCGTAAACTTGGACGAGGCAGAGCGACATATTCGAGCTGGGCAGGTGAAGGTAGACGGACGGACTGTAGGCAAGCCGTCAGATGTCGTCTCACCCCAAAGTCTTCTCTCGGTCGTTGCTTCAAAGCAGTACGTCGGGCGGGGAGCGCTCAAATTAGAGCATGCGATCTCCACGTTCAGGCTCTCGCCTAAAGGGTGTATCTGTGCAGATGTGGGATCGTCGACCGGTGGATTTACTGAAGTGCTCCTTAAGCATGGCGCCGAGCGGGTGTATGCAATTGACGTTGGATACGGGGAACTCGACTGGAAGCTCAGGAGCGACCCCCGGGTGGTGGTAATGGAGCGAACTAATGCTCGCTACGTCGAGGCGCTCCCGGAGCCGATTTCGTTCGTCTCCGTGGATGTGTCTTTTATTTCTCTTACCAAGATCCTTCCCGCGGTACGGAAGTGGATAGCGCCTCTCTCTCAGATAGTGACTCTTGTAAAACCTCAATTCGAAGCTGCTCGGGGTGATGTCGGAGAAGGCGGAATTGTGCGTGATGAGGGAGTGCATAAAGAAGTTCTTGATCGGATTGTTGCGTTCCTGCCCACAATTGACCTGGCGTTTTGTGGAGTGGAGGCTTCGCCGATTTTGGGGGCTGAGGGGAACAAGGAGTTTTTGGTTTGGAGTAGGCCATCTGGGGGGTAGTGGCGTGTGCATCGCACGCGCCTCTCCGGCAGGTTATTTAGGCTTGATTTGATTTTATCCCGGACGTACTAGAAATCATTTGACGGCTGGAACAGGTAGCTTGGGGTGAGTTTTTTGATTTACGGTAGGGATCCATATTACCTTTATTTGAGTTCGGAACACTCCTCGCGGCGTTACACCTATGCATGAAAGGCGCGACAAGATCGGTCAGCGGAACCCGTAACAAGGTGAGAGGCCAGAAGAACCGTGCACTTTGTTTGTGCCGTCAGCGCGTGCCTTCGTTTTGTCTGGGGGTACCGAGGACGCTGTAGATTCGGTTGATGGAATTGCAACTTTCTTTGCTGACCCGGATGGTTCAATAAGAAGAATTGAAATTTCGGACGAAAGGGCAATAAAGCAGTCAAAAGCACCAGCCTCTTTTTCTGTGGAGCTTCCCGCGCAGAGTGGTCTTCAATTTGAATTACCCTCGGCCCTTAATAGTCCCGTTCTTTCCCAAATCGGAGAGCAGCTCAAGGCTCTAGAGGGCATAGCCCTGCTCCAAGGACATGAGCCCGCGGAATTTAGTCGGATACACCCTGATCCCCCG
>JAYVGZ010000435.1:0-5963 GCA_043771805.1 Pseudomonadota bacterium | reverse complement strand
TCACCATTGGATCAGAGCTGGTGTCAGATCTACCGAAGTGGCGGGAAAGTAGTCGACTTGCAGCGAGTGCTTCCTTTTTGGTAGTTGAGAGACCTGGCTCTGCTATGCCTGAGACACCCTACGGTTTCCGTCTTGAGCGGGTGCCGAATGGAGACCGGTCGGGCATCCTTGTATCAAGCACTCAGCTGCGGGAGATGGTTTGCAGCGGGGAGAGTTGTGCAGGCTTTGTCCCAGCAGCGGTAGCTGCTTTCATTTCGCAGCGTTCCTTGTATTTGAAGTAGCGTATTTCACCTAATTTAGAGAGGCGACGATTCATGGTAGGTAGTAATTTTCCTGTAAAACAGATCTCACCTAAAGAGCTCAAAGTTCGTTTAGATGCCGGCGAGAAAGTAACCCTAATTGATGTACGGGAGACCAATGAGCGAGAGATCTGCAATATTGGCGGCGAACTGATCCCAAAAGATACCGTGTCGCTCCACTTGGACCAGATACCACGCGAGGGTGATGTCGTAGTTTACTGTCGAAGCGGCGGGCGTAGTCAGTTCGTGGTGCAAGAGCTGCAGTCTAAATTCGGATATACAAACCTACTTAACTTGGCAGGCGGAATGCTACGTTGGTCGGACGAAGTAGATTCGAGTATGAAGAAGTATTAAATCTCTTCCGCTTCTTTTATTTCTGTTGCACATTGCCAGGGCTCTTCGAGCAGCCGCAAGTCCCGCACCCCTGTCGACTTGGGCGCGCGGCGAAGACAGAGCCCCATTTCTTCGACAGGTACCAGATCGCTGCAACGAAGAGCAGAACCGCGAGAAACTCTTGAATCATAAAAATCTACTCCCCACTTGATACACGGTGAGTGATGCTAAGTAAGCTAGTAACGTCATATAGGTGAACATTCCAACCGTCCAAGCCCACGACCCAGTCTCACGCTTACAGACAGCAAGTGTTGACATGCACTGACACGAGAAAACGTAGAAGACCATGAGGGAGAGGGCTGTGAGCGTGGTGAAGGTACCGTCACTATTTTTCTCTTTCAGGTAAGAAATAATACCCTGCTGGTCTTCACTGTCATCGCCGACATTATACACCGTACTAAGCCCGGTTACGAAAACCTCTCGAGCAGGAAATGATGCTATGATTGCAAAGCCGATCTCCCAGTTAAACCCAAGTGGCTTAATCACGGGCTCTAATAACATTCCCAACTGACCTGCAAAGCTCGCTTGCACTGCATTACCTTTAAAATCTGCGTCAGGTTTCGGGTAAGACGCGAGGAACCAGATTACTATTGAGCAAGCGAGAATGATTGTCGTCGCATTCTTAAGGAATGACAGAATACTATCATACACGCCTCGCAGCACCACTCGCGCAACTGGTAGGCGTAGGGGGGGCATCTCCATCACGTAAAATGATTGCTCGCGCCAAAGAAATGCTTTTTTTAAGATCCATGCAATTGCACAAGCAGCCACTATACCGAGCAGATACATCGAAAGGAGGACTAGTCCCTTGAGCGAGAGGAAACCACCAACGAATGTATTTGGGATAAATGCCGCGATGAGGACCGCGTACACTGGTAGTCGAGCACTACAGCTCATAAGCGGGGCTATCATGATAGTAGCTAGTCGATCTGACCGAGAGGGGATGGATCGGGTAGACAGGATTCCCGGTACAGCGCAAGCAAAGGAGCTTAGAAGGGGAATAAACGATCGGCCTTGCAGTCCGACTCTTCGCATAAAGTTGTCTAGAAGAAACGCTGCACGTGATAGGTATCCGCAGTCTTCAAGGATTCCGAGAAAAAGGAATAGAATCGCGATCTGCGGCACAAAAACGATGACATTTCCTACCCCTGGTATGATTCCCTCAGAGAGCAGGCTCGTTAAAACCCCAGCGGGAAGCGTTGAGCGCACAAAACTACTTAGAGTATCGACACTAAAAGATATCATCTCCATGGGGAGCTGCGCCCACATGAATATTGCCTGAAAAATAAAGGCAAAAAGACCAATCATTATTGGTAGACCAAAAAGTTTGCTCGTCAGAAGCCTATCGAGGGCTTCGTAAGAGGCTCTCTCGGGCATTTGAGAGCTCGTCGTGCAGCGCGATACTATCCCTTTGATCCAATCGTATCGGAGCGACCCCATGGCGGCGATGGTAAGAGGATCCGGTGTGCCATCATCGTTCTTTTCCGTCAGATCACTAGTAGACGGAAGCCATTCATTCTTGCAGCGAGAGACACGGGGTAACGCGAGGGATTCTTGAATCTGCATCTTCAACTCAGAGAGACCTTTATTTGCTTTCGCTACGATCGGAACGATAGCGATATCTAGGGTCTTTGCGAGCAGCTCATTGTAGATCTTTAGGCCCGCCCGTTCGGCAGAATCCATCATATTGACTGCAAGAAGTATGGGAATCTCGGCGTCAATGAGTTCGGAAACAAGGAAGAGATTTCTTTCTAGATTTGTGCCGTCGACAACAGCGACAACGAGATCAGGCTTCCCTGAAGATCGGATCTTTCCGGCTAAAATGTCGGTTACGATTTGCTCGTCGACGCTACTCCCTTGTAACGAATAGGTTCCGGGTAGGTCGTATAGCGTTATCTCCGAAGAGTCATCGAGGGTGAGAACACCCTCTTTTTTCTCGACAGTAACGCCGGGATAGTTAGCAATCTTGTAACTGGAACCTGTTAAAGCATTGAACAGAGTTGTCTTGCCGCAGTTGGGGTTACCGACTAACGCGACTACCTTTGGACGAACTACTTCCAGAGCTTCACGAGATCCCAAGGGTACCTGCTAACGGCTATACAGGATGAACCTGCACTAACGAAGCCTCGGTGCTTCTAAGAGAGAGGATAGAGCCGAATAATTTTACATTGATTGGAGATCCGAAAAGACCGCGCTGAGTGACAGTCAACTTCGATCCGGCGACGAGGCCCATAGCCACCAACCTACGCAGAAGATCAGGCGGACAAGCTTTCACTTCCGATACGACGACGGTCTCGCCAACTTTAATGGAAGCGAGGGCTTTATCTTTATTTTCAAACACGTTGCTCACGGTGGATATTCGCTAAACGGCGGCTATTCAGATGCCCCAACCAGAAGCGACCGGGGCTCTTTCACTTCTACCTGCATACTCATCGCATGTCTATACCGTTAAGATGTGTATGCGCCTATTATGAATACGGAGTTCCTAAACAGAGCTTGGCATGCCAAGGGTATAGTTGGTAGTATAAGCCGAAAAATATAGCGATCTCAAGTGATTAAAATGAGTCTTCCTCCTCGGCCCCTCCGCCAGAGTCGCTTGGTGCCAGGGATGGGTCGGTAACTCCTCGTTGAACCAGGGCACTTGCGCGCGCCGGTTGAAAATTGGCCCTTTCCCAGACCGTCGCGAGGGCAGGAGTGAATCCCTCCCGAATCCACTCGATCGCCCGGGCTGGGCCGAACCCTGCTCGTCGCCAATTAGCGGCGAGGGGCCCCGCGACAATTCCGACCTGCTGCCACTCGGCGCAGTCGTCGGGCGTAAAATCGTAAGCCTTCCAGTACCCAGCCATTACCGCAGGAATTTGTAGATCCGCCCAGCTACGCGCCTCTCCAGGTGTGAACTCAGCCATTTCAAAGGTGAATTCTTTCGAGAACACGTTCAGCAAAATATTGGCATCATGGATGTGCGCCTTAAAGTCTCCGGGTGTCAGTAGGGCTTCCTTTCTGAGCTTCTCGCACAATCCATCCTCGTAGGCAGCGGGGGATCCAAATGTATCAACGATTGTTTGCGCAACGCGGGCATACTCGTTGGCACCCGGTAGCTCAGGGGCAACCTGTTGAACAAGGTTCTGAGCACCCAACTGCGTATAGATTTGAGATGCGGTCTCCACGTATGAATTTCTCACTGATGCGGATCGCATAATGGCTGCGGCTAGAAGTTTAACGGTTTCTCGTTCGGATGGGAGCGATGTGTTCTGCAGTGCTTCTTGCACTTGCGGAATGAGCCATAGAAGGTCTTTCTTAAGCTCACGAAGAAAGCCGAAAGCCGAGATAGCGTCGAATGTTTCTGGTGCTGCCCATGATGCGGCAAAAATCGGCATTCCTTGGCTTGCATCTTTGATCCACGGATCAATCTTATCAAAGGCTTTGTGGCTGATGTCAGTGTATGAATCTGGGAGGATAGCGCTCTGCATCTTCTTCAGCGCCATATGGAACATGAGCTGTCCAAAGAAACCAGCGCGCAAGAAAATCAGAAATTGAGCGGTGAGGTGCACATCTTTATTTAGGCCGGCCATGGACGAGATCCCTCTGATAAAAACGCGAAAGTAACCTGTTGAGCGTCGGTCTTGATTGCCCAGTAAAGGCAGTCCTTCGATAACGGTTATGCTGCTTGAGCTCGAAACTGTTGCATGCTGATTTCCTCCCTGCAATCCGGTGAAGTAGTTTCAGCTATATGGGGCGCTTTTCGAGCGTGAGGGGTTTTTTCTGACCTGGCACGGGATTTCTGGTACGAGATTTGCGGAGCCGTTTCTGCCGCATCAACGATCATATTTCTGGAAGCATTGCGACGCACACTTTAAGTTGGGCAGTGCGAATTGCGCGAGCGCAGAGTAACCTATTGTTGAAGCAGGCCCAGTTTCACTTCTACCGTTCGCTCGTTTTGCCCCCGTTTGAGGGTGAGGATAATTTTGTCACCGGGAGCCTTTTCGTCGAGCGCCTTCAGTAGATCATCTCCATCTTCGACAGTGATACCATCGATACTAATAATGCTGTCGCCGAGTTCTATTTTCCCCTGAGGTTGTTTCTGGAGAGGTATAACCCCGGCAAGATCGGCCGGTGAGCCGGGAATAACGTCAGCTACTACAGCACCAGTAATACCATGAGCTCGAAGCATGTTACTTTCGATGATCCGTATTCCTAGCCCCGGTTTCTTGACTCTGCCGCTCTTGATCAACTGGGGTACGATTCGATTGACCGTATCGACAGGCACCGCAAAGCCTATACCAGCGTAAGCTCCGGACGGGCTCACTATTGCCGTGTTTATCCCTATTAGTCTGCCGGCGCTGTCGAGAAGGGGTCCGCCGGAATTTCCCGGGTTGATTGCGGCGTCTGTTTGGATAACGCCTTGGATCGGGCGATCAGTTACGGATTTTATCTCTCGCTTCAACCCGCTGATTACACCTGTAGTAAGGGTGTGGTCGAAGCCGAAGGGATTTCCGATGGCGAATACCCGCTGCCCGACCCGGAGTCCTTTTGAGGTTCCCAATGTAAGAGGCTGCAGAGTAGCTTTTTCTGGGTCAATGCGAAGCACAGCGAGGTCTTTATCCGGCTCAATACCCACAAGCTGAGCGTCCCAGGTGGTTCGGTCTGCTAAGGTAACATGAACTGCCTGTGCATTTTGGATGACATGGAAATTCGTGACGATGTAGCCCCGCTTATCCCAGATGAAACCTGTTCCAGTGCCTTGAGGGAGTTCCAGAACATTCGCACTTAAGACATCACGCTCCACAGCTATGCTGGTTATGTAAACAACAGATGGCGCAGCGCGCTCGAAGAGGTCGATGGTTCCCTGCTCCTCAGCCCCCAAATTATCTCGCGATTCTACGGGGCGTGGTATCAAGCTCAGATTCGAGGCAGTGACCACTTTGTGCCATAAGAAATATGCTGCCACTACAACGGCAGCACCAACCATGCCGGCAAGAAGAGTTATGTGGTGGCGTCGGAGGAAGGGAGGCGGCATTTGCTTTCGGAACCTTCAGGGGAAGCGGCCCGGATACTCGGCCGCTCAACGCTCTTCCCCTAATCATTAAAGCGAAGGTTATAAGACGTGTACGAGTGAATTTGAATAGTTGGGATAGTAATTCTTAGGCTGGCCTATGCCGAGCTCGGAAGAACGGTATCCGTTCACGGGTATAATTTTGTTCACAAATCAAAGGTGTTACGAGAGCAACTTTTGCAGTCAGGCGAACGTTTCGTCGACAACGAGCTGATCGC
>JAYVGZ010000434.1:0-4756 GCA_043771805.1 Pseudomonadota bacterium | reverse complement strand
GCGATCAGCTCGTTGTCGACGAAAGGTTCGCCTGACTGCAAAAGTTGTTCTCGTAACACCTTTGATTTGTGAACAAAAATATACCCGTGAACGGATACGCGATCTGGGCCTTTGGGAACTCTGGAAGCATCCCGCGAAGAACCGATTGAGAGTAATCATCGGTCGCCACTACGATAGAGGGTCTTTTGATATTGCGTCGGTGCGCCTCGATTGCAATTGCCCTTCCCTCGTCGGCGCCTTTCGGCCACGACCGGATCACAAAATTTCGGCCTGCGCTCACCCTTTTATCGCTGGCCCAAGCGATCATAGGGATTGGAGCCTTTTGAGCGAGGGGCGCTATCGCTTGGGCAGGCGATGAGCCCAGAACAACGACCGCGTCGACCTTATCGAAATCGACGAGTTTCCTGAATGCGAGCACGGTCTTCTTCGGATCCGGAATGATCCATGTTGGCGATGGCATGTCTGAAGAAGATCTTAAGACTGCCGGAAAAGGTGCTGAAGGGTTATACGCGGCGCAAATTTGGGTGGATTCGCCGCGACTTAAATCTGCTTATGAGCGGCGCTTTGGGGCAGACGCAAATGCACTTCACCTTGGACTTGTTGCCATCGGGTATGATTGGGTTAAGCATGTTCAGGGTGCAGCCAAGCAGCTCAGGGATCAAGGTAAGGTCGTATCAAGGAAAACTCTTGGAGAGGCTCTCTTGACGTTCCGAAGTGAGGGGTACCTTGGTCAGCAAATGTACGGAGCAGCACCGTTAGCGAGCGGAGAGAAGACTATGATCGTTCGGTACTCAAGATATGTCCCGGTGGAATGATTTTGTAAGCCGCCCACGTGAATCGAACACGCGACCCCCTCATTACGAATGAGGTGCTCTACCAACTGAGCTAGGGCGGCAAATGACTAGGCGGCCTTTCTTTAACCTTAAACCATCTACCCAGCCAGAGACAATATTCCAGGAATCGCCCTCCGAGAAAGCAGTTGTCTGTAACGACGGCACGTTCACATGCGCTGATATTGTTCGCTGTGCTCATGATCCTTACCTCTATGTGCCACTGGGCAAGCCCCACCCTGCCAATATTGTGGGAGAGTTTGTCTATTCCGACCGGAAACGGGAAGGGATGATAGTCGAGCAGTCAGCAGAGGTCGTAGTAATCAAACGCCTTGGGTAATGCCTTGGACATGGTGAAGGACCGAACGAGAAGATGAAGACAAGGAAGAATGTAATGACAGACTCGCATATGCATAATCCAGACCGGGACAGCACAGAAGAGACGCGGCGTAGGGATATTACATCAACCTTGAACGACACCATGATGGAACGAATCCTTGCCCGTGTGAACGTGACTCGGGCGTGGCGACAGGTGAGAAAGAATCACGGAGCCCCCGGCGTCGATGGGATGACGATTGAGGAGTTCCCCACATATGCCCGTGTTCATTGGCAGGAGATTCGTACAGCCCTACTCGATGGCAGGTATCGGCCATAAGCCGTTAGGAGAGTTGAAATCCCAAACCCCTCTGGCGGTACGCGAAAGCTTGGAATCCCCACGGTGATTGACCGCGTGATTCAACAGGCGATTGCACAGGTACTAACCCCTATCTTTGACCCTGAATTTTTGAGAGTCGAGCTTTGGGTCAGCTGCCATCGAAGTTGACCTCGAAAAGTATTTCGACACGGTCAATCACGATGTACTGATGGAGCGGGTCGCCCGCAAGTGCCGCAATAAACGGGTCTTGAAACTGATTGGCTCATATCTTCGTGCAGGCGTTTTGGTTGACAGAGTCAGAGAGCAGACTTGCGAAGGTGTGCCACAAGGGGGTCCCTTGTCACCGCTTCTTGCGAACGCAACTGCAGATCAAGCGCTTGCCCCGTTGATCAAGCCTTCTAGATTTCAAGACTCCACCTAGTCAGACAATTTTTTCCCCCAGAGAGCGAGCACCCTACTTTGATCAATCACTGACCATATCTATGACGCAAGAACACACCCTGAAATCGGTACTACTAATCCTTCTGCCTAATGCGAAGGAATGCTTACTGCCCGCGTGAGTCGCTTTAGATCATCTTGTAACATAGCCACTGTCGGAACTGATGTTGTTAATCACTGGCCCCAAATAATTTATGGGAAACTTCCACGCCCAGCGCACGATTATATCGGAGAAGGAATCATTTATGAATGACGAGCAACTCCCAGATGCCACGCTTGTTTCTATAGAGGCGCAAATTCATTTGATCCGTGGTCTCCGTGTGGTGTTAAGCTCGGACTTAGCTAAATTTTATGGGGTCTCAACTAAAAGACTCAACGAACAGATCAATAGGAATAAAGGGCGCTTTCCAAGGGACTTTCTGTTTCAGTTGACAGTTCAGGAGGTTGTCCTTTTAAGGTCGCAAAGTGCGACCATAGAGAAAGGCAGAGGGCAACATGCGAAGTACTTGCCATATGCCTTTACTGAACACGGTGCTGTCATGGCGGCGAACGTACTAAACAGCCAAGTTGCTATTGATGCCAGCATTTTGATCGTCCGGGCATTCATTCGAATGAGAGAAGTTATTCATGGACATGGGGACTTAAAAAAGAGGCTCCAAGAAATCGAGAGTAGACTCGCTAAGGGCTTTTCGGAGCATGAACAGGAACTACGAGAAATTCGATTTCTCATTTCACAATTGGAGCAACCGATTCAAGGTCACAAGAGGCGCATTGGTTTCTAATGTGCAAGTATTGCTGCGCACCTAACCTTACTCATCCTCAAGCCTTTCAAGTATATCCATTCGTTCATGCAGTATGCGAGCAAGGGCGATCCCGTCTTCAAAAGACCGATAGAAAATCAGATGCTTTCCTTCGTGATAGCTTAAATACTCAAGGTCCATATCGCTTCGCGATCTACCTTTCGTTGGATTCACGGCGAGGTCTAAGAACCGTTTCTCAAGTCTCGTAAGATATTATTCGGCCTGAGCTTGTCCCCAGGTTTGAGAGGTGTAATCCCAAATTTCAACCAGGTCATTTTCAGCGCTTTTTGAGAGGCGATACGTCATGCTCTCCGTCTCTTACCTTCGGCAACAATAACTTTGACATTTTTCTTGAAAAACTCGCATAGCTGGAACAGATTCAGCGGCATGCACCTAAAGCCCAACAATTCATCTACGTTATATCGGAATAACCGCCCTAGTGCATAATGTAAGTAGCTGAATACGAACTTTTTTCGCTTCTCCTCACATCATTTCTTCGGGCTACATTCACCTAACATGTCGCTTCAATGAGGTGATCCATGCGTGAAAATATCGACGAAGAGTCAACACGTCTTTCTTTCGAGTTAGAGAGGTAGTGCTCGAACCCGAGGCCTGTTTGAAATCATATTTCCCTTACTCGATATTGATGTCGGCCAAGGAGGAGTCCAAGCACTACGTAACCCTCTTTGTACTCGAGAAAAGTATCAAGGGGGAGTTGCAGTAGCACGCGAACCGGAAAAATGTGAAGGATGGCAATGGTTCCGATGGACTGAACTTCCAACGCCACTGTTTCTGCCAATTCAGAACTTGATTGAGCAAGGGTTCGGACTGTAACGGACGAGCTATAAGATGGGGCAGAAAGTTCGTTTGCGACGGTGGTAGGTAGCAAGAGTTCTGAACGCCGCACCTTTTACGCCTGCACCGGCACCCGCAACAACCGCACAGAGATCTCATACGCCTGACACACCGCAAACACCAAGAAATAAAATCCAAAATCTATCGCAGTAAGTTCATGGTCCAACACGCAACGAACGACTACAGCAATAGCTGAAAGTATAGACACCAAGCGACACCACGCTAGCGCCGCTGAGTCTTTTGTCGGTGCAGAATCCTCAAACTTCAATCCACCAGTCAAATGCTGTGCGTTGATGGCGCGGACGACATCGTTCGGATGGGCGTCGAGTCCGGCACAGGTGACGATCAGGTGTGCTCGTCGAAACGAGTGGCGAAAGCGCATTCCCAATCGCCGGAACCAAGGTTGAGTTTTGAGGTAGGTATCGTTGCACTCAATTGCAAGGCAGGGCGAGCTCGCTTGCATTACGGTCCACACTTTCGAAAGCTCAGTCCAGGATAGAAGCCCGGCCTCCATGCTTGCGAGGCCGAGCGCATCCACTCGTATCAAAGGACGTCGAATGAAGACGAGGCAGGTATTCCTTACCGCAGAGCTTACGGACAGAAGCGAAAGTACGCATCCGAAGACAGTTTGAGCACTGTTTGGGGCATTGTGCACAGATATGTACCCGAGGCACCCGGCGACGAGAGCCAGAGCAATCCGAATGAGTGAGGTGCTCGGACGTTGGTACACTAGCAGTGGTGGCAGTTCAAACGCCCTGGTGCGCGCTACTCGATCTGCAGCTTCAAAGTTAGTGCGAAAAACGGGCTTTACTGTTACCGGAGGGCGTTCCGGGGACGGGGCCGTCCTCGGGGTTGGTTTGGTCTTTGCCGTTTGCTTGTATGAACCCCGAAGGGTTTTGATTGCGCTGTTGAGCAAAACAGTCTGGTCGCTGGCTTTCTTGAGGAGCCTTTCATCACCTTGAAAGCGGTCTGGATGCCACACGCGAACGAGATCACGGTAGGCTTCGTTCACCTCATCCCACGAGGCGCCATGGCTAAGTCCCAGAATATTCAGGCAATCTTCTACGGAGTCCATAAGTTGGTATCCGTTCACGGGTATATTTTTGTTCACAAATCAAAGGTGTTACGAGAACAACTTTTGCAGTCAGGCGAACCTTTCGTCGACAACGAGCTGATCG
>JAYVGZ010000433.1:0-9295 GCA_043771805.1 Pseudomonadota bacterium | reverse complement strand
CATCCATTTGATCTTTCACTACCTTCTTTATCCGTCTCTTCCCGCCCCACTCAGAGATCTCAGGGAGCGCGTGAATGGCGTGTACCACCTCAAGCGGGAGCCTTGAGCCATGTGCAAGCCCTTGCATTTCATCGATATATTCCTGTGGAATGAAGGGTCGTTGCCGTTCAAACGATTCTGCAAAAAGCTCTCGGAAGCGGAATTTCTTAAGCGCGTTGTCAAAGAGTGTTTGTAAGTTTTCTCTCACCTCTTTTCTCAACAGCACCCCGTGTTGGTAGCCGCGCTCATATGCAGTGCCAGAAAGATATAACACTCGAATTCGTTTATCCGCGCTCCATCCGAGTCGGCCGCGACTAACTATCTCGCGCTCCTGCTCCACTGAAGTGATCACGTCACTGCGAATGAGGAAGTGATCAGGATCGATTCGAAGGTAGCCACAAGCGTCAAGCGCTGTTGCTGCACCGACTAGAGAAGTGACTTTAAGGAAATCGCGTCGATTCATATTTTCTACCTGGTCCGGTGTGTGAGGTTTCAACTGACCTGATTTAGATGCTCCCAGTGGATACCGATTCAGAAATCTGTCGAAATTTTGCGAGGATATTCACTCTCAGGGTGCCTTTAAATTGGCAAAGCTCAACTACAGTTCTACTCAATCGAGTTCTCTCCAAAAATCCTTAAGGACATCTGCGAGGGTGTCGGTTGCCGCCACACCGTGATATCTCTCAAGTACCAACATGGTGGATTGTAAGCCCTCGGGAGGCGGACCTTTTCACGGTCTTTAGCACTCTAAGTATGTGGGCACGTAAAGATATATTCCAAGGAGAGAGAAAGAGATGTCAGAGAAAGCCGAGCTCAAACTGCTAGACCAGTCAATCGAATTACCCGTTGTAGTCGGTAGCGAAGGCGAAAAGGGCATCGATATCTCTGCACTTCGAGCGAAGACAGGGTATGTCACCCTGGATAATGGCTACATGAATACCGGTGCTTGCAACAGCGCCATCACGTTCATCGACGGGGAGAAAGGGATTCTTCGATATCGCGGCGTGCCGATTGAAGTGCTTGCCGAGCGTTCATCATTTCTCGAAACTGCCTATCTTCTCATCGAGGGAAAGTTTCCCAAAAAATCTGAACTCGACTTCTTCACAAACCGTGTGCGCCGCCACACGATGATCCACGAAGACATCAAGCGTTTCTACGACGGATTCCCGAGGGATGCCCATCCGATGGCGATCCTGGCGTCCGTTGTTTCATCTATGTCGACCTTTTATCAACACGAAGAGGGGCGCCCTGAATCGGAGCTTTTCTCACTGAACAGCATCCGCCTTCTTGCAAAGCTTCCTACAATTGCGGCTTTTGCGTACAAGAAGTCGATCGGGCAGCCGATGGTCTACCCCCTAAATTCACTCTCATACTGCGAAAACTTCCTTCACATGATGTTCTCTACCCCAGCCGAATCGGGCGAAGTGGATCCTGTAATGGTGGATACGCTTAACCTGCTGCTTATCCTTCACGCAGATCACGAGCAGAACTGCTCTACCTCGACGGTTCGAATGGTTGCCAGCAGCAAAGCGAGCCTCTTTGCCGCCATCACTTCGGGTATTTGTGCCCTCTGGGGTCCCCGCCACGGTGGAGCAAACGAAGAAGTAATCGACATGCTAGAACAGATGCGCCGCGAAGGCGGGGGCGTTCAGAAGTACATCAACCTAGCCAAAGATAAGAGTAGCAACTTTAAGTTGATGGGTTTTGGTCACCGAGTCTATAAGAACTTTGATCCACGCGCGAAGATCTTGAAAGCTGCGTGCGATCGACTTCTAAACAAGATGAAGATTTCTGACCCTCTTCTGGATTTAGCCAAGGAGCTTGAAGAAGCAGCGCTTAAGGATCAGTACTTCGTTGAAAGAAAGCTGTATCCTAATGTGGATTTCTACAGCGGCATCATCTACAAGGCGATGGGCATACCGACCCGCGCCTTCACCGTAATGTTCGCCTTGGGGCGGCTTCCCGGCTGGATAGCCCATACGAAAGAGTATAACGAAGAGCCCGGCAACAAGATTAACCGCCCACGGCAGATCTACACTGGAGCTACTTTGTCAGAGTACGTTCCGATCGAGAAAAGGTGATTTGGAGTAAGCTGCAATCAACGGGAAACACTCTCGGATTTGGATATCAAACGGCGCGCGGGGAAGTGATCTGCTGACCCTTCCCTGCGCGCCAAATTGAAGGAAGACGTTTCTACTTTAGAAAGCCTCGGCGACTGCCTCGGGTTCGAGAGGAAGAGCCTCTTCCTTACGCGCAGCGGACTCCCAAAAGGACTCCTGAAGAGGACGATCATCCGGAGAGTGTACGGAGAAGACTGACTCAATCACCGCGCCCAAGTTGCCGACAACTTCCGCAACAAGATTGAAAGGAAGTTGAAAAAGTCGATAGGGATATATCGCCCAGTTTTCTCCTGTATCGAAGGCTTTACGGAAGAAAGTCACCGCTTCTTCTTCGATGTAGGGGAAAGGGAACAGTCCACCTTCCTTGCTTGGTGGTACGATTGATATTGTTTGTGTGTAGAGTAGGCCTACGTAGTGGTCGGCCAAAAGGAAGATCGTCGCCGGCCGTCCGATCTGATCGCGAAGCTGCATACCGTATGTGAAGGGTACCGTTCGATCAAAAATTCCCAGGATCAGGAGCGTGTTTCGCCCGTCAATATAGTGCGCCGTATTTTTTGGATCGGTCCTCAGACTCTTCCGGAGCAGTTCAAAGAAATCAGGCTCTGAGATCTTCTTTTGCTCCATGACCGACTTTATGTATTTCTTGATTCGAGGCTGATTCGAGTCGTGGAATAGGTCAACTAAATCTGTTCCTCCGAGCACCATCACATTATGCTTAAGCCGCGGGTCCACCCCAGCAGTCAAGGCGACGTTGATTCCACCTCGGCTGATTCCAAACGTTCCGAAATTCTTCTTTCCGTGCTCATTCTCAAAAAAATCGATCGCTAAACGATCACGAATAACGTTTTCTCGAAATATTTCCTCTAACTTGTCAAAGTTCTGCGGGTCTTTAAATTCGTTGTTGCGATTAACAATTGCGGCATCTATTCCGCGCTCAGCGAAGAACGTTGCGATATGCTTCTCGATAAATAATTTCCCCCCCAGCACGGGGAAAACAAAGACGAGGTTAGGCGTCTTTTTCTTCGTATCAAAATAATCAACCACGACAGGGCCCGCGCCGGTATCAATGGTGATATGCTTCCAGACGTAGTCGTCTGTCGTAGCCTCAATCTCCTCTCGGTACGCAGTGTAGGTATGGGGAACCGCATAGTAGTCAATCATACTCTGCGGTCGCGCAGGCGGTCCGTCATACCAACGGTTCCCGGAAAGCCTCAAGCAACCCGATAACAGCACCATTTGAACTGCCATGAGTACTCTCAGGCGTTTCCGAGGATCCGCGCAGGCAGCGGCCATCAGGCGCTGTGATAGCCTTCGCCAAATAATCCCTAAATGCCGTAACTGTCTTTGACGGAACACGTTATAAACCTACTGTTAGGATGAGCGGTTAGCTCTCGCAGATGCCACATGCCGGTTCCAAAGCTCTTCCGCGTCTCTATTGAATACTGATGCCCCGGCGGCGTCTCCAGATGATGTTATTCGGTGGTTTGCCGGGTTGGCTACTACAGGTCCTCCCCGGATTGCAGCCCGGCAAACGCCACCACTTATGATCGTTCAGTTGAAACTCTTCTCCTTTAATTTAAGCGTGGAACCCGCATTTCCTAAAACAGAAACGCCCAGGAGGAGTAACTATCTGAAACCAATGAAGTTACTAGTTCCGTAAAATTGTTTATGGTACCGTCCACGCGACTAGTCGCTAAAACGCCATGAACGATTCCAATAGCTCTCGCTCTGCTATCTCCTTTGCGCTCTTCCTTGTCGCTCTCGTTCTTCTGATGCGCCTTTCACTTTTGAGTACGCCTGATTTGATTGATTCGACGGAAGGCAGGTACGCATCGGTCTCAAAGATCATGTTTGAGAGTGGTGATTTAGTTACGCCGTGGATCAATCGAAGCGGTGTTCTCATGCCCTACCTCGGCAAGCCCCCACTTCATTTTTGGATGACCGATCTCTCTTTTACTGCTTTCGGTCTCGGGAACTGGGCAGCGCGGCTTCCAAGTTTTATAAGTGGTGTCGGAACGGTACTTATCACCTTCCTCGCTGCATACGCCCTTTTCGATCTCGCGGTAGCAGCCGCTACTCTGCTTATTCTTACATCGTCACTTCTTTTCTTCTTTCTCTCTGGCGCTTGCGTGCTCGACGTGACCCTTACCTTTGCGATCACGTGCGCTACCGCGGGATTTGTACTTTGCCCCGGCTCGCGACTGTGGGGTTTTGTCTGCTTTGGTGGATTGGGGCTTGGGATGCTCGCGAAAGGGCCAGTAGCCATCGTGCTTTTTGGAGGTATCGCTCTTCCTTGGTCTCTCTTGCGCTGGAGACAGCTCCGGCGCCTCCCAGAGCAGCTGACTGCTCTCCCCTGGCTTTACGGGATGGCGCTTTTCCTCCTTCTCACCTTACCGTGGTATTTTGTACAAGAATATCAACAAGCCGGGTTCCTTCGTTACTTTTTCATTAACGAAAATCTTCTGCGGTACGTGTCGGCTGAGTACGGCGATAAGTATGGCGCCGGGCACATCGAGCCACGCGGGATGTCGTGGATCATGCTCACTTGGGGGTTCTTTCCCTGGTCTCTGATTGCGCTTGCCGGAGCGCTGTGGGGACTACGCCCCCGGACAGCCACATTAGCACGCGACGCTTTGCGATCGTCGCCAGAACTCTGCTTCGTGCTGGCCTGGGGATTCGCCTGCCCTACATTCTTTACTTTTGCGAAGCAGCTCACCGCCACCTACCTCCTTCCGGCACTCCCCGGGCTTTCTATCGCTCTCGGGGCAATCTTGGTTGGACAGCTGTCATCCACTCAAGGATTCCGGGAGCGAATGATCAAAACCAGTAAGTTTGTCACCCCGTTTTTTGGTGGGATGCTTCTGATCGGCTCGCTCGCTGGAATTATCCGGTTTCAAACACCAATTATTGTAGGGCTTATAGCATTCTCAGTCGGGGCACTCTTGACGTGGCTGACCTACCGTGAGCGCGCAAACCTCGTATACGCATCTCGTGACGCTTCACCTTTAAGCCAAATCGTTCGGGTTAGCGGTGTTACCGCCGTCGCTTTTGGTTTAGCGATCCTCTGCTATGGCCCCTACGCGTCAGTGGATCGATCTTCGGCTACTATTCTCGCCCAGGCGCGCGAGTATGCCCCAGAAAAACACCTTCTCACCGTTGGCTTTGCGTACGACTATCCCTTCTCAAGTAACTTCTACGACACCATACCTGGACAACGGCCAATCGCCATCGTCAAAATAGAACCTGAAGAGCTGGGGACAAAGAAGGTGGACCTATTGGTAGTACGGGTCCGTGACAGGCAAAAACTTCTTGACGGAGAGGTTGGATGGGTTGAGTTAGTTACTATTGGTCGGTGGGCTCTGTTCGAAATGCCCACGAGCAGAATATCCTCTAATCATTAATGGAAGTAATTCTCATTGCAGAGAAGGACCCGAAAGCCTTATTTAGCTTGGAGCTGCCACGGCCTGTTACTAAGGAGGCGGATGAATAGGCTACAACTACCCCCTACATTGTTGCCCGCCTCCTTAGTATTTTTCCTCCTTAGTATTTTTGCTGCTTTTGCGCGCATCCGCGCGCCACTTACTACCTAGGCGCCTATCTTAGAATACACCAATTTGTAGCCTATTCAGGCGCCCAGGTAGTAATTCTCTATTCGCCCCGTAAGACCGGAGGCCGCCCTCCTGATTCAGGTTCGAGACGGGCACGCTAGTTCTTCTCAAACAAAACGACGATCCTAGCTTGTCGATGAGCGGTGGAGCCTTTCCATTTTCGATGTCTTGAAAATTGTGCTCATACAATCACGTGATCAGTGACCCCCGTGTGGGTTTAACAGAGCAAATAAATTAGCTACATTTTCAACAGTCGGCATCAAGATTACGATAAAGATTTAGTTGCCCCATGTTCTCCAGCAACTCAAGCCTCATGTGAGCTGTGTATAAAATCGCCCGCTCCTCGCCGATAAACAGGTACCGTGACTTTAGCGGAAATGAGAGCCCGGTATCACTCAAGATGACGGAGAAACCAAACCCTGCTGGTAGTAGCGCGACCTCGGGTGGAAATTGGTATCGGTCATAGGCCTGAGTCAACATAGTATTACACCAGCCGCTTTTTGCGCGCCGATCGTATCTTATGTGTCTGAGTGCTCTACTTGAAAACAGAGTCATCCGTCCTTGATCGAAATTGTACCGAGCAGAATTGAGTTTTCCATAGGCATCCAAAGCTGACGAGAAGGTAGTAACGTTAAGGAACAAGAGCATCGTTACTAGTGTATATTGTCGCCTCGCTATCAGCAGGAGATGTGCAGCAAGAAGATGGGGAGCAAAGACGCGATAATCTCTCAGGTCGAAAATATCATGTACCATGAGCAAAAATACTGCGAGCAATCCAAGGCTCAACAAATGGGTGTACGCTTCTGATTTGGGGAGCAGAAAAGGCGTGAGAGCTTGCGCGGACCTTCGACCCACAAACAAAACCGAGAACCCTGCGAAACATAGGACGAGAATGACCTGCTGTCGAACCGCACATTCAACTAATAGTCCCTGACCAAACCCGCGAAAGACGAGTACAGAGTGTTGGATCAATAATCGGACTCCATTGAACGGATTTGAAAACAATTCGCTCATCGCGTGCTGACTAAAGACGTATGCGGGATAGGGTGCGCTCATCCAGGCAAATAGGGAAATTGTCAGCGGAATCAGGGGTAAGAGGAATACTATGTTCAGAAGCACAGTCTTCTTTGGCTGTTCTTTTGACCAGCAGTAGCACAAAGCACATAAATTAAAGCTCCACAGTGGCCGAATAAGGCCGACGGAAAGAATAAAGAGTACAGAAACTATTTTGGTTCCTGTAGTCATGTTTCCACCTTCTTCCAAGGCTCGGTACAGTATCCCCGTCATTACCATTGCGATGGCTAGGTGTAGAGACTCTTGCATTGTCATCGGCACGAACAGAACAACCGCCCAAGATGATGCAACCGTAAGTGATGTCAGAAGGAGCTGCGCAACGGAAGGCCTAACCAACGCCACAAATGCAACGCTTCCAGCAGCTAACAATGCAAGATTGATCGTAATAGCCGCCGCAGCGCTCCAGGTTCCAATCGAGCCGAGAAGTCCCAAGAGAATGAAAAACGCAGGCCCATGGGCATCGAAATGAGTAAAAGTTGCTTTAGCGGGGAGCTCATTGAAGGTGTAGTAACCGCCACTAAACCCTGCCTCGATAAAAGTTCCAATACCATGCCAATAGATCAATTCGTCGTTCCATATCGGCATTGCATCAAACAAGGATCGATAAAGCGTGAGGGAAATGAATACCTCTGACATAGCAAATGGGGTGACCAGAAGCAGGGCAAGAGAGGCAAGCCACAAGGCCATCCTACCCCACCTCGCTAAGGTGTCATCTTCGTTTGGTAGGAGCTCGCTCATTTTTCATTCATTGCAAGATGGTGCGTAAAAGGTAGTACGCATGGCTCGGTAGTACTTAAGGTTCTAGTGTCTCGGGGCGTTGATAGGTAGTTCTAACAGGCCATGAGATGAGGTACCATCCCTTTCATGTCAAACGAGCCGCCCTCCCACACTACGCTTCAACCTGAAGCCGCCGGCAGTGCCTACATCCCATTTAATCTACCTTTCCTTACAGGCAAGGAACTGGCCTACATCGAACAAGCTGTGCGCAACGGGCACATCTCAGGCAACGGAACATTTACCAAAGCGTGCCATGACTTTTTCCGCAAAGAGTACGGCTTCGAGAGATGTCTTTTGACCAGCTCCTGCACTGATGCCCTAGAGATGTGTGCGTTGCTTCTCGATATTCAGCCAGGCGATGAGGTCATTTTGCCAGCCTATACATTTGTATCCACCGCGAATGCTTTTGCGCTTCGCGGAGCCAGGCTAAAGTTTGCGGATAGCTCATCGAAAAGCCCCAACATCGACCCAATGCAAGTTGAAAGATTAATGACTCCTCGCACCCGCGCGATTGTCGTTGTGCACTACGGCGGCATCGCATGTGATTTGGAGCGCCTTATGGCGATCTCTCAGGAGCACGGCGTCCCGCTCATCGAAGACGCAGCCCACGCGATAGACTCATTCTTCCTTACTTCCAACTTGCCACCACGACCACTCGGCAGCTTTGGGTCTTTGGCAACATTTTCCTTTCATGAGACAAAAAATATCATTTGCGGTGAAGGGGGAATGCTTGTCGTCAACGATCCCCTGCTGTGGAGGCGTGCTGAAATCTTGTGGGAAAAAGGAACCGATCGGGCTTCTTTTGCCCGCGGGGAGGTTCGAAAGTATCAGTGGGTTGATCTTGGATCCTCGTTTTTACCCTCGGATATCATCGCAGCTTTTCTACTAAGTCAGCTGCAAAGCCTGCGGCATATTCAAGATACCCGCGTCGATCACTGGCAAAAGTATCGCCAGGGTTTGGCTCGCTTAGCGGATGAGGGGCACATTGAAATTCCAGAAATACCATCATATGCGACTGTAAATGGACACTTATTCACAATTGTGACTAAGGAGCTGGCCGAGAGAGATCGTCTCATCAAGTTTCTGGAGGCGCATCGTATTCAGGCACTGTTTCACTATCTACCACTCAACGAGAGCCCGTATTTCACGGCTAACAATTCGTCCACCCTTTTGCCTCAAGCACACAGGTATGCTGAGTGTCTGCTACGGCTTCCCCTCTTTTATAAATTGAGAGACGAACAAATCGCTCAAATTTGCGACGCGATTGTTAAATTTTATGATGGCGAGTTTGGAGCTTGTTAAGTTGTCGGTCGTGGCTGAAGCGCAACTGACCGTTGCTATCTTAAGGAATAAAAAGACTTAACCGATGAATTCGCCTTCCACTTACTCCACATCTCCAGACACCATCATTCGTCCCACGACTCCCATTCGGCATCGTGGCGAGGAATATGAGGAAGGTGGGTTCCAGCACCTGCGCTCTATGCAGGAGCAGCACTTTTGGTACCGTGGCCGGCATCGGTTTCTACTAGCGGCTGTGAATCGTTACCTACCCTACGCGGGACGACCACTTGCCGCAATTGACCTCGGCGGGGGAACGGGAGGTTGGGTCCATTATTTAACGCAACATAGGCCGGATGACTTCGCGCCCTTGGCGTTGGGAGATTCCTCGGAAGTAGC
>JAYVGZ010000432.1:0-7739 GCA_043771805.1 Pseudomonadota bacterium | reverse complement strand
CTGCGTGGTGATGTGCGCGGGGGGGGAATAGAGGTGGACTAAGCCACTAGTTTGTTTCCCTATTTTCCTCGCCTGGGTGGGTTGCGGTGCCCTAAGCAGGACCCACCGTGAGGATGTTGGTTGGTAGGGGCCGGTCAGATCGGTTGCCCTTGTCCGTAGTTCACTCCAAGGTAAACCTGCAGTTTGGTTAACCTGCCCCAATCTGCTACCCTTACTGCGACTAAGGTTTCCTCTCAATCACCAAAACGTGCCGTCGCCCCCAGTTGACGCGACCGGGATTTCTCAGACACGGCTGCTTTTGTGATTGTGAGGCTCTACATGATTGTAAGGAGCCCGCATGCGTTTCGGAATCGTCAAAGCTACGTCGGAATTTTCTGACGGCGAACATAAAAATACCTTTTTTCCTTCCGAGCCGCTCGGACTCGATAGCTACGGAGAGATTGAACAGCAGCTCGGTTACGTCTTTAAGGATAGAGGCTGGCTTGAGAGCGCGCTCACTCACCGCTCTATGCAGGTCAAGGGGGCTCGGAGTGATTATGAGCGCCTTGAGTTCTTAGGGGATGCTGTCTTTGACCTTGCTGTTGCCCACCTCTTGCTTGACAGGCATTTAGAGGCCCGAGAGGGGGACCTTTCGAAGATGAGAGCTGCCCTTGTAAACACGACGTCACTCGCAGGTATTGCTCGTTCACTAAATCTCGGGAAATTTATCCGGCTCAGCCGCGGAGAGTTAGCCAGCGGCGGTGCTGAGAGATCGTCGATCTTGGCTGATGTACTTGAGGCCGTGATTGGCGCGCTCTACAGGGAGGGTGGTTACGACGTAGCAAGAGGGTGTGTCGAGCGACTTCTCGGTGACCAGCTTATGAGCGTAACTCCACGCGATCCTAAAACCGAACTTCAAGAGGCTCTGCACGCATCGGGAAGCGAGCCGCCGGTGTATCGACTTGAGTGTGTTGAAGGCCCCGAGCACGCACCGGTGTTTATTTCGGTGGTTGAGGTAGATGGGCAAATTGTTGGTAGGGGTCGTGGCCCAACTAAGAAAGCCTCCCAGCAGGCTGCCGCAGAAGAGGCGCTCCCGCATCTAAAGCCGGGTGACGATATCGATGCGAAGTTCTTGATCGCAGAAGTCGCAGAAGGCTCTGGGCCAATGTCAGATGGAGATTCTTCTGAAGGGAACGACGAGTCGACAGGAAACGAAGACAACGACGAGTCGGATGAGTCGTCCCCGGAATCCAACACCGACACAAAAATAGAGGTAGAATAATGTCGTCCGATACTGTGCATCGAACTCAGGCGTTGCCGACCGTGTGCATTGTTGGTCGAACAAACGTTGGTAAATCAACCCTTTTCAATGCTCTTCTTGGAACGCGCCGAGCTGTGGTGAAGGATCAGCCTGGCGTTACCCGAGATAGGTGCTACGAGATCGTCAACAGATTCGGGTTTCCATTTTCGCTTATTGATACCGGTGCGCTAGTTGGAGAAGAGAGCATTTCTCTCCATGAAGCGGTACGCGAGCAGAGTGAGCTTGCGATGAAGCAGAGCGACGTAGTGATCGTAGTGTTCGACGGCCTGCACGGTCTTCATCCGCTTGACCAAGAGGTCGTAAACCTTGTTCGACAGATCGAAAAGCCCGTTATTTGGGTGGCGAACAAGTGTGAAAAGCCGTCTGCTGCCCTTCTTGCGACTGAGCTGTACGGTTTAGGGATTGATGACATCCTGACAGTGAGTGCGGCCCACAGGCGGGGGATTCGTGAGCTTGTCCAGCGAATTGAAGCGATCGTAAAGCCTGATCTTAACGCGCTTCCGATGGATCATTTCCCAACAGATGAGCAGTTGGCCGCTAGAGACCCCGACAGCCGAGAGTTCGATGAGAGTCTTTCGCTTGAAGATCTCGATCTAGACGCTCTCATAGCTAACGAGGTAGAGCCTGCGCCGCCTGAGGTAAGCAACACCATTAACCTAGCTATCCTCGGTAAACCGAATGTAGGGAAGAGCACCTTTGTTAATCGCTTATTGGGTGAGGATCGAATGATCGTCTCTCCGATAGCGGGGACCACGCGAGATAGCATTCGGAGTGATCTTTCAAGAAACGGGCAACAGTTCGTAATCGTTGATACCGCGGGCTTGCGAAAGAAGGCGGGTGTCGAGGACGATTCGGTTGAGCGATTTAGTAATATTCGATCACTGCGCAGCTTAGCTCAGTGCAACGTCGCCGTATTCCTTCTTGATGCCTCTGAGGGCGTACCGACCGAACAAGACGCGCGTATTGTGGGTCTTGCCCATGAAAAAGGAAAGGCGCTGGTTATCATCATCAACAAGTGGGATCTGATTGAAAAGGACTCTAAGACGGCCGAGAGCTACCGCCATGCGGTAAGGACGGTCTTTAAGTTCGCTCCGTATGCACCTGTGCTGTTCGTCTCGGCTATTACAGGTCAGCGGTGTCTGTCAGTTCTCGACCAAGTAATTACTGTGCACCTTGCTGGAAAGAAGCGCTTGTCGACCGCGGCCGTCAATAAGCTTTTGGCTGATGCCTTCAGAATGCGACCACCTCCAGTTTACCGCGGAAATCCTATCAAGCTTCTGTACGCCACCCAAGTTGCGGCCGAGCCTCCAACCTTCGCCGTTTTTGTGAACTATCCAGAGCGATTGAACTACGGATACGAGCGGTACCTAAGAAACTCAATTCGCAAGATCCACCCGTTCGTCGGAAATGATATCCGCATACTTTTTAGAAGACGCAGTCAGTTCAAGAACGATCGCCGCAAGGCTGTTGGATAACCCCACTATCGACGCGCGTTACGTGTCTTGTACTGGAATGTAACCTCACGCGAGGTGGGCACTGCAGACGCCTCGAGCTAATTACCCAACGGAAATTTCTGCAAGGACACAAACACGGCGTTTCGCAAACGTACCCTTTACTGGATGCATCTCTTTTACATTCTTCTCCGAGACATCAAGGAGCAAAACAGAGGATTTATCAGACTTTAAGATGAGATGCCCTTTAAGTGGTGAGTTCTTCGAGCTCTCCTTAATAGCTTGCTCCAGCGCCTTCACGCGCTGCTCTTCTCCCTTTGACGAGTGTATCTGAGCAAGCTGAGAGCTTGTTAGTACAACAGCGCTAGGGTTAAGACATTCACTATCAGCCTTGATAAAAGTGCCAACGGTAGGGGTCGAAACTGGTTTTCCATTCAAGGTCAATTCATTCTCAGTCACCACATACGGCCTGATCACCAATGCTACCTCGGGATCAAGCTGGTTCGCCGCTAGGATGGCCGCTGCCGATCCACTACCGCGGACGATCTCGGTAAGCCCAGAGAAGCCAAGGATCGACGGCTTTCCCTTTGCGGCTGATCCTTCAGTAACGATGCTGAGATAGGGGTTGTTGTTGTCGATACCTATGGTTGCAAGCCCAGCGAGGCTTAAGGTGAGGTTTCCTGACACCTTGTAGCTGCGGTTTCCCACGATGATTTGTGAGTACATAGGAGGTTGCGATTCTTCGTCAAATTTAATGAAGAGGTGCTTGAATTCTCCCTTCGGGGTACTCTCGAGGTTGAACTCCTGCGGCCCAACCGACGGCCCAGCCATGATGAAGAGCCCCTGCGCGCCGGCACGGGAACTAACAACAACCTTCACTTCACCACTCGTATCCTGATAAATCCCTGATGCCATCGTAAGCAGGAACTCAGCACTACACTGACCGGCTAAGGACGCGCCGAGAATTGCCGCGATGAGGGTGGTGAACGCGTAGATCTGAATCCGTAGAGAGTGCGTCATAAGTGGTCGGCCTTACCTAGCCTTAGCGGCATATCGGTTCTGGTAGAATGCGCCCAAGCTGCGCAACAAGAAACTAAGTGATTCAGTCCAGTTGAAAACAGCCCATAAAGGGGTTATCGGCCGCAGGAATTGAGTCCCATGAGCTATACTTGTAACCGTTCAGGCATCGGTAAAAAAATTCGCCGCGCGACCATACCCCTCAGGGGTCGATTTACGGAGTAAATCTGGGGTGAAAACAACTAGCCGTTCACAAAAACAGTCAACGAGCGATCAGCTCGTTGTCGACGAAAGGCTCGCCTGACTGCAAAAGTTGTTCTCGTAACACCTTTGATTCGTGAACATTAATAATACCCGTGAACGGATACCTATACTTTATTTACGTAACTTGCGAAACTCCGGCACCGGCCGAGGCCTCTAGCGTTCACCTTGTTGATTCAGCGAGTTAAGGTCCTTGGGAAAGTGTCTAGGGGGGAGAGCGTTTCTCGTTACACTGTTCTGGCAGAGCAGATCGCTTCCGGGCCGGCTATGAACAAACTGCTGATAGGGAGAGCCTGTGATTCTTATTCTCGACTTTGGATCCCAATACACCCAACTGATAGCCCGCAGGGTGAGAGAACTGAACGTGTACAGCGAGGTTCGCCCGTGCACGATTAGTCCGAGCCAGGTTGACCTTTCACAGGTAAAGGGGCTGATTCTTTCAGGCGGGCCCGCAAGTGTTAACGATGAGGACGCTCCAGCATTCAATGTTGAATGGCTTTCAGTTCCGCTTCCGATTCTCGGCATCTGTTACGGGATGCAGCTGCTTGCTCATCATTGTGGAGGAAAACTCGGTCGAGGGGCGGCGCGCGAGTACGGGCCATCAACTATTACAGTTGAAAAGTCAGAAGGGCTCTTCTCCTCGTGGAAAGAGGGCGAAAAACTCGCCGTGTGGATGAGTCACGGTGACCACGTGGAGGTTCTTCCTCCTGGCTACATACGGGTGGCCTCAAGTAGTGGGGCGCCCTACGCGGCGATGCAGCACAGTGAGAAGCCGATCTCAGCGCTCCAGTTTCATCCAGAAGTAGTTCACACACCGCAAGGCAAGACTATTCTGAAGAATTTTGTTTACGGAGTCGCCAAATGTTCCGGTGACTGGACCGCAGGAAACTTCATAGACGTTTCGGTCGCTAGGGTAAATGAACAGGTGGGGCCTACCGCTCAGGCTATCTGCGCACTAAGCGGGGGGGTCGATTCGACCGTTGCGGCAGTGCTCGTGGCAAAAGCATTGGGGAAACGACTTCACTGTATTTTCGTTGATACGGGGCTGATGCGGAAGAACGAAGCTCAGTCGGTAATGGACCGCCTTGCTGCGCTCGACCTTAACGTAGAGCTCGTTGATGCAAGCGAGATGTTTCTTACTGCCTTGAAAGGAGTAACCGACCCTGAGCAGAAGCGAAAGATAATCGGCCGCGTGTTCATCGAGGTATTTGAGGAAGGATCGAAACGTATTCCCGGCGTAACGCACTTGGTGCAGGGAACGCTGTATCCCGACGTTATTGAGAGTGTCTCTGTAAGAGGTGGTCCATCGGCGACCATAAAGACACATCACAATGTTGGAGGGTTGCCCGAGCGGCTCAATTTCAAGTTGATTGAGCCTTTTCGCGAGCTCTTCAAGGATGAAGTTCGTGCCTTGGGAAGGGAGTTGTTGATGCCAGAGGAGATTATCCAGAGGCAGCCGTTTCCGGGCCCTGGGCTTGCAGTGCGAGTGTTAGGTGAAGTTACGCCACAACGTCTGGCGGTGCTCCAGGAGGCTGATTACATATTCCTTGAGGAGATTCGAGCAGCCGGGCTCTATAAGGGCTTGTGGCAAACCTTCGCAGTGCTTCTTCCAGTGCGCAGCGTTGGAGTAATGGGTGATGGCAGAACGTACGATGAGACCGTAGCGCTTCGCGCTGTTTATTCTGAAGATGGAATGACTGCAGATTGGGCCTTCCTGCCTGAGGATCTCTTGCGTAGAGTCAGCAATCGAATTGTCAACGAAGTAAAGGGCGTCAATCGCGTTGTTCTCGACATCTCGAGCAAGCCACCGGCTACTATCGAGTGGGAGTAGCCGTTTTATCGGTGTTATGGAAGAGGTTTGGACGAAGCCATTCTCGGTTGACGGTCAAGACTTCGAGGCCACGTTCGTCCGTCGTCCCTTTCGAGAGGGTCTGGAAGTACACTGTATGGTAAGCGGCGTGACGGTGCGGGTTGCTGAGTTCGGCTTTGGCGAGACCGCGCTTCTCGAGAAATTGCGGGCGAGGGTTATTGAGCTGCTTCGTTTTCCCGGAACATAGCGGCACCGACGAGAAAGAGCCGATGCAGAGCCTAGGGCGTTAAACGCCGTTCTGGAGACTTGTGCAGTTTTTCTCGTCGTCCTTATTATTCCTATCCTCTGAACCAGAAATCGTCCGATAGTAGAGCGGTGTATTGGCGATACTAGTCATGGCTCTTCGACCTCTCTCATTTCGTACTGCGGTACCGCTTTTTCTGGCGCTGCTTCTGCTCATGGGTGCAGCAACCGGTCTTGAACTGTCAACGCCGAGGGGTGTTTTTGCAATCACCTCCCTCGCGTGCGCAGTGACGCTCCTGGTCTTTATTGCGTTGTGCGGCCTTGTCCTTCAAGAGGAGACGGAAGCTGCCGTTCAACCTCTCTTGTCGATTGAGCCGCATTGGGTGGATGAGTCAATCACCACCTCTTCTGCTGTTACTGAGATCCTTGAAGAGATAGCAGGACATGCCTATCGAATCCTGCAGGCCGAAAGTGTAGAGCTGTATCTTTATGACGGCGACAATACTGGATTTCACTCCTCGTTTGTAGTGGGGCTGCCAACAGGCGATGACTCACTCTCTGGTGGACAGCAGAAGAGAAATGCCAAGTACGGCGAAAAAGCCGAACAGGACCTCGTGTTTGCTCGTGAGCGGCTTGGAAGGCTCGTGGTGAAGCTTCCGCCAGGAGCCACCTTTAGCCCCACTGCACGCCAGGTCCTAAAATCTATCGCGATGCATGGCGTAATGGTGTTGATCAATGCGCGCTATTCGCAAGAGCTCATCAAGATGCGCAGCCTCTCGAATCTTGAGCTGCAGGTGAGAAGTGGTTTTTTGGGTAATCTTAGCCACGAAATACGCGGTCCGCTCGGCATCATTCTTAACGCAAGCGAGCTCGTACTTGAGGGTTTGTGTGGGCCGCTTACGGCCGATCAAACCGAGACCCTCGGGATGGTGCGGCTGAATAGTGAGCATCTGATGGAGCTCATTACCGACGTGCTGGATTACGCAAAGATTGAGTCCGGTAAGATGAATCCGACTCCTGTTGCGTTAACGGTCAATGATCAACTGCTAGAACTGAGCCGTATGGTACGGGCTCAAGCTGATGCGAAGCGGCATGTGGTGCGGTGCCGGGATACGTCCGATGAGCCGGCAGTCCAGTGCGATCGGCGCCACTTTCGGCAAATGATGCTAAACCTTCTTACCAACGCCATAAAGTATACACCTGATGGTGGCGCGATTGAGATCTGGAGCGAGAAGGGGGAATCGGGGCTCGTTAAGATCTGTGTCAGAGACTCTGGTGTGGGGATTTCTGAGCAGGATCGATCGCGAGTGTTCACCCCCTTTGAACGACTTGAGCACGCATATTCGAGCACTCAGCAGGGTACGGGTTTGGGACTCTCTCTGACGAAACGGTTGGCAGAGATCAATGGCGGCTCTGTGCATTTCGACTCTGTCGTGAACGTAGGCACAACTTTTTGGATTGAGCTGCCGTCAACTCGCGCCGAGCGTACTTCGTCCACAGCCAATCAGAGCCCCCATCACCCAGTGAGGTCGTCTGGTGAACAGATACTGATAGCAGGTTCGGGAGATGAGGAGCGAATTCTGCTCTCTCGTTACCTCCGCGGACTCGGATACGGCGTGCATGTTGTTGAGGATGAGCGATCGGCTCGTGGAATTCT
>JAYVGZ010000431.1:0-8421 GCA_043771805.1 Pseudomonadota bacterium | reverse complement strand
CAACTTGCGGGTCTCACGAAAAACGCGACGATTCTCTCGTCGATAAAAGGCAGGGGAACTCCGAAAGTCGGCCATAATTTCGTCCAACAAATGAGCGATATCGGCAGTAGATTTTTCTGGTTGTAGGAGTAATGCTCGCGCTAACTCAAGACGGAGATCGAGTCTACTGCTTTGAGCGGTCACGCGCCGAAGTAGCGCCACTGCCTCGGCGTGTTGCCCTAATTCGGCATTCACTGCTGCTAACTCGAGAGCAGCTTTGTAGTCGTCGTACTTTATGTCTGCCTCGACGATAGGGCCTAATAACTCCACTGTCTCCTTCAGGAGCCCCTCGCTGCGCGCACACCGAGCCAATCGCAAAAGTAAGGATCTATTGTCTGACGTTGAATGGAGCATTTGCTCATAAAGGATACGAGCCTCGGGGTACCGCCGAGCATCGAGTAG
Source organism: Pseudomonadota bacterium (assembly GCA_043771805.1). Classification (GTDB taxonomy): domain Bacteria; phylum Bdellovibrionota_C; class UBA2361; order UBA2361; family OMII01; genus JAYVGZ01. The sequence goes on along the minus strand of JAYVGZ010000431.1, from coordinate 7,980 downwards.
TGCATCTGCATATTGCTCTCGATTCTTGAAGCTAGGGGATTGTTCAGCCTCGCGACGTAAGAGCTCGATACTTACTCGCGCGCGTGGAATGATCGTGCGGAGAGCTTTTCGAAGAGCAGGATCTTGTGCCTTGAACATGAAGAAGTAGGCGAACTCTCCGAATGGCACAAAAACAATAACGTACCACATTCGGTCGTTGCCGGTGCGAATGCAGTCGACCAACATGAAAGCCTTGAAGATGAGAAACAGCCAGGCGACTGAGCCGTACTGCTGGAGAATGCCAAGACCAATTCCCATTACGTTCCTCAGTTAGAGCTTACAGCCATCTTATCTCATCGGCCAACACCAGCACGCAACGAGTTGTGGTGTATGCGTCGTCACTATCGGTTCCAGTCTATGGAGATTGGGGGGTCGGCGTTGTGGTTGGAGTTGGTTCTGGGACTGGATTTTCAGCCATGCTTGGGTCGGTCCCCAGTAAAACCTCTGCCCCATCATTGGCCCCGTCACCATCTGAATCTGCATTCAATGGATCGGTCCGATACGTGATGACCTCAACCCCGTCGGTGAGGCCGTCATCGTCTGTATCCGGCCTTTTCGGCGAAGTTTTGAACTTTTTGCTCTCAAGAAGATCGTAGAGCCCGTCCTTATCGAGATCTTTTCGGGCGCTCTTAGAGCGTACTTGTGCATCGCTTTTGATGTACTTGATGGCGATATTCGCGAGCACATCGTACCCCGCCGACGTGGGATGAAGACCGTCTGGTCCAAGAAGAAGGGGAGAGAGCTTATCGAAACGAAGAAATGCCGGTAGATCTCTACCCCGTAGCTTTAACAGGACCGTATTGACTTGCTCGATGAAGCCGAGGTCTATCTCTCTGCGAGTTAAAGGGAGCACTGTGGTGATGAACAACGGGGAAGTCCCGAACCTTTTCTCCAACTCAACAGATAAGAAGAGTGTTAGACGCTTGATAGTAGTTGCTGTGAGAGTGGAGGAATTGCGGTTGAAATAGTCATTTCTTCCGACATCAATAATGACGATGTCCGAGGTACCAAGCTGTTTAATCTCAGAGCTTCGCGGATCTCTCGCGAAGAGCTGCTTGTGATGAGAGAGCAATTGAGCGGTTGTGATTCCAGGGAGGCCGTAATTGTTTACCGCAGTTGATGGAAGCGTTCGCCCGACGCGCAAAACGTAACCACCCTGGCCTCCGTTCTGTTCATCTCCCGTTCCGAAAACAAAGCTGTCACCGACTACAGAAATTTTGTGCTCCCCGTCGCAGTTGAAGTCGACCAGGCCGCCGACCAGAGGGCAAGCGAAGGTGGAGGTTGCATACGTGCTGGCTGCAAAGAGCCCGAGTATGATTGTCTTTAAGATTGGCATTTTGGTAATTCCTCACAACCGAGATGATCAATTCGTCTGTCTACTGTAAAATTTGCAGACGTCTGAGTACCACATATGCCGTCGAGAAGAGAACCGGCTGAAACCGAGAAGGGCGTGCGGAATGTCCTCGTCGAAGATCAACGTTGCCATTGCTGAAAAGGGAGCCTTTTCGTACTGTCGTTTTGAGAGTGAATTGAGAACAGGAGAGCTTTTTCTATGACTAATTCCGAGTCTGTACCCCCCAATCTCGACTGCATCCTTGATCGCCTTCCGAGCGGAGATCGTACCTCCTTCCAACTTCAGGTTGCAATGGTTGTGACTTTGTTGGAAGCAGCGAGCGCCGGCGTAGGGGGCGCGGTGCCCGAGGAATTGATGAAACTTTCGGGCCAACTCTTTGCGCAGTTTGGGCTATCGGGTGGCAACCTGGGGCACCTGCTGGAGGTAGCGGCGCTGCTTCAAAAGGAACCGGAGAAAAGGAAGAAGCTCTTCGCCAGCATCAAAGAGCAGTTTTCTCACGAGCAACGGGTCGAGCTTCTGTCGATTGTTTGGCGTATTTTTATGGTCGACAAGAAAATTGAACCTTCAGAGGGGCAGAAAGGGGTTGAGATTTGCCAGGCCCTGGGGCTTTCCATGGAAGCGGCCGTAGCGGCCCGCAAGCGCGCGGAAGAAGTGGAGCTAGCGCGGCTTGTTGCATCATATCATACCGTTTCTGATGCTGAGAACGAGGAGACCTCTGAGTAAGGTTAGCTCGGGGCGCACTAAGAGTTCTTCAAAACTGCTCCGTGGTTCTCGTTTGTGGAAGGGGCAAGGGCGCCTTGTAGTCCGAGTCGTGATGTACTCTTTCTTGAGTATTTTGTTTTGCCTGGCGTCTCTGCGCGTCATTGATCCACCTACCACTGCCTTGATGACAATTAGGCGTATTCAGGGCGTAGTGAGTGGCAGGCTGGAAGCAAAGAAGTGGTCGTGGGTAGGGAGTGACTCGATTGCACTTGTCGCCCAGCAATCGGTAATTGCCGCAGAGGATGCGCGGTTTATGGAGCACCTTGGAGTAGATATCTCTTCGTTATCGCGAGTGGTGTCCGGAGAAAATCGCAAGCGTCCTCGGGGCGCCAGCACGATTACAATGCAGACAGTGAAGAACCTCTTTCTTTGGCCAGGTCGAAGCTACATAAGAAAGGGACTCGAAATCCTGTTGGCACCTGTTGTGGAGCTCCTGTGGGGAAAACGGAGAATCCTCGAGATATACCTCAACGTGATTGAGTTTGGAGAAGGAATTTACGGTATTGAGGCAGCGGCACGGCATTACTTTGGCCACTCCGCCGCGAAGCTCACGGCAAGTGAGGCTGCAAGTCTGGCGGCCATCCTTCCACTACCAAGGGTGCTTTCGCCAAAGAGTCTTACAGGAGCGGGAAGAAAAAGGTATCGGCGGATTCTTGCAGAGGCTGGAAGTGTACGACTTTAGGTGCAGGTCGGAGGCTCATTTCTCCGTTAAGTTTTCTTGAGGTGTGACCGACTGCTCACAGATGTCAAACATAACTATTCTGTTGGTCGATGATACCCCCTCAATTCGCGATGTAGTGCGCGATATGTTGGAAGAGATCGGATTCAGCGACATTCACGAGGCGGCAAGTGGCGCAGAAGCGCTTGAGGTGATGAAAACAAAAGATATTTCACTCGTTGTTTCTGATTTTAATATGGCTCCTGGTAGCGGTTTAGACTTACTTGGTGACATGAAAGGCTCTCCCGAGCACTGCGACATTCCGTTTATTATGATCACCTCAGAGAGTGATCAGCAGATTGCGGATCGAGCGCGCAGTCTTGGAGCGAGCGCGTTCATGAAGAAGCCCCTTGCTTTTCCGAAATTTAGGGACCAGGTCGTGTCGGTTCTGTCTCGCCCTTAGCCGCGGTGATCGCGACGACGGTCTTCGGGTTCACATTGATATTCTTCGGAAACGTCAGAACGTTGCTCGACTTGGGAGAACAGCATCCCTATGCCAGAGGCAGATACGTGACTGTATTGCGACGAGCGCATCGTCGAGTCTTGACAGGGCGGCGCCAAACTCATCTTTCGATAAAATATCATACTGCTCAGATTGTTGTAGAAACGTTACGATCCAGGCGTAGACTTTGTCATTGAAAAGATCGTCAAGAACCTCAGCGCGTCGTTCCTTAACCGAAGAGATCAACTGAGACGCTCTTGCACCGCGCAATTGATTGACTAATGCACCCGTCCCAAGGTCGAGGGGCAGGCCGTAGAGGCGTGTTTGCTCGTCCGGGGATGATGGTAGCCTGTCAGCAAGTTCCGGGCATAAACCTGCCACCGTTCTTAAGATATTATTGTTGATTCGTGCAGCACCAAGCGAATGGGTTCCGGCTAAAATCGTATTCGCGAGGCCGAGCAGCTCATTGCTCAATCTGGTAGGGCGCAGTGGATCCGCGGAGCAGCACGTCAGCATCTGCCACGCTGAACGGAAGTATCCTTCGGATGCGCTCAATGCTGCGAGCTGTAGGCCAGCCAGTAACGGGTCTTCGGTTGCGTCGGTGAAGGCCGTAAAAATGGAAACAAGTTGGTCTGGTGGAAGCTCGAGAGCAAACGCCAGTGAAACATCTTTAACACCAGCATATCCAAGGGCGGCATCTGCCATACTGGCAACTGTGTGGCTTTGCGCTGCGTGCAACATCACTCTTCCTTTTGCGACGAGAACTACTCCCGGCTAAATGCCACCTTAAGTCCGAGCGCGATCAGCAATCCTCCGCACACTCTTTCCACGTGAACTTGCCCTCGGTGTAAAAGCTGCCTCATCCGGTCTGCCTGTAGGAGTAGAACTAGGAGGGGCCAATAAACAAAATTCTCACCAACGAAAACGACAGCAACTCCAATTCTTTGGTTTATCGGAGCTTCGGTGGATAAAAACTGGGTAAAAAGGCTCAACAGGAAGATGGCCAATTTCGGGTTGAGTAAGTTGCAGAGAAGACCCTCAAGAAATGCCGAGCACACTGATATATTTCGGCCTACATGCGCTGGTGATGGCTCAGAAACCATCACGACTCCAGAGAAGAGTGCCTTGAGACCTAAAAAAATCAGGTAGGAAGCGCCGACCATCTTGACGAACGTGAACAAGGCGACACTCTTCGCAAGCAACACGGTAAGACCTAAGGTGCAAAGGGTCGCATGTACTAATGACCCGAAGGCGATGCCGAAAGCAGTTGCAAGAGCTTGACGGGGAGGGCAGGTCAGCGAATTCCGCGCGACCAACACGAAATCGGGCCCTGGGCTTACCATGGCGATAAAGCAGATCGCGGCCAGTACGTGCAGCTCATTCATGGCAACGTTCTTTAATGTAAGAGACTCTGTTTGTCCAGCTGCACTTCCGCGTACCGAGGCGTTTGAGTCGGGATTAGATGATGGTGGCCCCCGGCGTTCTTCTTAATGGACTTCGCCTTGGGAAAGATTGTGGCAGGGCAAGGTTCACTGTGGCTTTCTGAATTTTTGACGGGAGCAGCGTCGGACAGTTCTTTTGGCGGCAAGTAATTTACGAAAGCTTTTGTACGGGGAGGCCTTGAAACTGAAGGCAACGACGTCTAGTCTCTGCTCGGGTCTCGGTCGAACCCTGGCCCAGCCGTCTAGCAAATAGAAGTTTTTTGCATGGCTGAACGCTCGTCAGAGCACAAACCTAGCAGTATAGCCGGCCACTGCGCGGGCGAGCTTGAGGCTGTCTCCTTCAGAGCTAATCAGCTTGATACTCAACTCAAGGCTCAGCTTGGTGACGAGGGGACGGCTTCTCAACCTGATCTCACCTTTGATTCCCTTCCATCGCCCTCTCATACCAGCCCCCTCAAGCTCGTACATGCAACTCTTTGCCAGGCACTGCCGTCATATGCGCATATTTCGTGCGTCTGTTTTGATGGGGAGGCGGTTTTTGCCGTGCTTGAAATCACTGCCGCCTCTACAGTAGAGCGTAATGATGGGGTAGGGATCGCACGAGCGCTGATGGCGAAAGCGTTCCCGGAGAGCCAACTGCAGATCCGTGTTGTGGAATTCGATCGTGCGCCTGATCCGGTGACGCTCGCAGCGTTTCGTACCTGTTACTTTAGGTACCCAATGCTCCAGGCGATTTCTACTGGAGAGAAGTTTGTAGAGTGTGGGCCTTCGGTTCTATCGAGGGATCGTACCAAAGATGTCAGCTCCCTAATGACCGAGCTCCAGCCACTTTTTGGAAAGAAGCTCGAAGTGAGATGTGCAAATGGGGCTAACGACGAGGTTTGCCCGCCACCTCCATCATTAGGAATGGCGGCAGTTTCCGCTCGCGCTGTTGCCCTGAAGCTGTGGCAAAGTAGCGGGATTAAGCACATTGGTGTGCAGTGGGCCAACTATTTCGAACTTGACCTGACTCGAAACGAGCTACGTTTAGTGCAGGAGGCTCAAGCGCTCGCGCGAAGAAAGCTGACGCAGTCAACGGCACACATTACTACTCGATTACTAATTCCCAACCTATCGGTCGAAATTGTTCGGGAGTCTAGCATTCATGACGCCGCGGCTTACGTCAGCTCCTTTATTCCATCAGAGGTGCTTCATCATTCCATCTCCCAATGTAAAGGAGAGCTTCGTGTCGCGCTCCTCGTGGATTCTTCGAATGCTTCCCGAGCGGCAGATATAGAGAGGCAATTGCGTAAGGATTGTAGCGCGGTGGGGAGCCTGCTGCTTTCCGTGCGTACGGTCGTGAGAAATTCCGATGCTGTCGAGCACTGTTTTCGCGCGTTTCCTCCCGAATGGGGCTTTCATTCTGTGCACACATCAGCCGACGGGAGGGCAGCACTGATTGCATCAGTCTCGGGAGCGTGCGAGTCGCCCGGGGAGGAGTACATTAACCGGCTGAGGGATACTTATCCCGAAGGTATTTACTTCAACTCGACTCGAAACATTCCCGTAGTCACTCGCGATCCCCTGTTTCAAACCGTTTTTGCGGCGCTTCCGACGCGATGTGGCCTTAGGACAATAGACGCATGCAGAGTCACCGGCGATTTACGGCTCAATGTTGGTCTGCAGCCTCCTGCCTCCAAGCTACGGGAGCTCTCTGATCGATTGGGAGTAAGGGTTACGGCGCAGGTGCGCCCTACGATAAAGCCCCCCGAGTTGATTCGCCCCGCAGTAGATCTTTTAAGAGCGTATGGCGGGGAGCTTCCTTTCTTTGTTGCCCCAACAACTGGCCACAGCTCATTTTTAGGTCGGGGTGGTTGTCAAAGAGTAGGGGGATCTCGTCTCCTGCTTAATCTCAGTGGACTGCGCCCCCAGCTTGATTGTGGAGCGATACTCGCCCGGCATGAGAATGTACGGATCGGACTGGAGGACTTCAAGGATACTGACCTCGTGGTAGTCTCACACGGACATCTCGACCACTGTGGAAAGCTGGCTGAGGCAGTGGATGCTGGACTCCGAGTGCCGGTCATAATGACCGAAGCGACGGCGCTCGTCATGTACCCTGGCCTCGTCGAGCAATCACGACGAAACCGTCGCCTTCGTCGGGCGATTCCAGAGCTCTACAAGCTTATCCGCGTGGTGCCCTACGACGTTCCGGTCCAACTCAGTGATTCCGTGAAAATGACCTTCCTCAACGCCGGGCATCTTCTGGGATCTGCTCAATGTTTGTTCGAATGTACTGGGGTTGATGGGCCGTATTTGGTGCTTTATACGGGTGATTTTCGTAACGAGCCGAATCGGCTTCATAGGAAAGCGGCAACAGCACCCCCAGTTGATGTGATCATTGCGGAGGGAACTTACGGAAATTGTAGCTCACCACCACGTGAGATAATTGAGGCCGAATTCCTTCACAAGGTTATGCGTACGCTAAATGGAGGAGGCTCTGTGTTTCTTCCGGTGCTCGCTCTTGGGCGTGGGCCGGAAGTTTTGGATGTGTTGGGCGGTATACGAGGATGGCTCAATCAAAACCGCATTCCGATCCGCGTGGTAGGGTTGGTTAATGGGACAAACGATCTCTATAAGTTTATAGCCAGTGACGACCCTGGTCACTTCAATGATGAAGCACTTCAGACTCGTCCTTGGGAGGTGAACTTTGACTGTGTGGTTAGGGGAGAAAAACGACCGGGCCGTCTCGAAAGATGGCACAAAGGAAGTGGTCCAGAAATTGTCATTGCAGCCGGTGGAATGGTCTCGGGTTTAGAGAAACTCCTTGTCGAGTACTGTGAGGACAAACGAAACTTACTGCTCCTTACGTGTTACCAAGCTGAGGGGCTTGGTCGAAAAATTTTAAAACGCAGAGAGGGTGACCCTCCCCTCAGAAACCTACCGAATTTCAGAATGCAAGTGGAGGAATTTCACCTCTCCCCGGGACACAGCTCTGGCGATGAAACGATTCAGTTCATCACAGAATCAGCAAAAGACGCAGCCACCGTGCTTTTGGTGCATGGAGAGAAACAAAACCTTGAAACACTTGTTCCGCCGTTGATGGCAGATGAACGCATATCGAGAGTGATTATCCCCGCGCAAGATGAGTACATTGAACTCAAACCAGCGCGGGGTGTTTAAACCCAAAAACGGCAGTTGCGGCTCGCACAGCGGCGCAGCTAACTGAAATCTTTACGTACAG